>NZ_JAQTYM010000057.1 GCF_028688295.1 Sulfuricurvum sp. | reverse complement strand
CTGATCATCTTCAAGATAGAGCAATCGTTGAACAATCTGCTTGAAGATCGTAATATTGATAATTATCTTATTTTTAACCGATGCACATGCTGGAGTGAAGCTTCCCTTGATATTGGTATTTAGAACTTCCATAATTTCGAGAATTAGCCCCGTTTCGATCGACATAAAATCAAATGGAATCGGTGCGATATCTGTATCAAAGAGTTTATCTGACGCTCCAAATAAATCTAAGTTTAACGTTTTTTTAAATTTTTCGGTGACTTCATGCATGATGATTTCTTCAGAAAAAATGCGGCATTCATCTATTGTTCCGTCAATATTCACAAAATAACTATCAATTCGATGTTGGTCTTTTTGCCAAAGTAGTGTTTCCTCTTTTCTAGCATCTTTATCTGCTTGGACCAGCATTTTCCCCATATTACCTAAATCACTTCTGGACATATGATGATTGAGAATAAGCTCAGCTACCTGTTCAGCATGCTCATAATTCAAAAACATCTCTAAAAATAGTGATTTAGACTCAATTGCGTGTGCTCGAATGGTTGATTTATCGGAATGGTACGCAGTCCGAACCTTGCCAATATCATGTGAAAGTCCTAAAATTAACGACATTCCGATCTTTGTTTGCCAACTATACTTATCGAACGCTTTTTTCTCTAAATTATCACAACAATACCTTGCTACACGCAACGAATGGTCATACAAAGAATACATTTTAGAGATTTCAAACGAACTTTTCTCTGCAAATTTATCTTCCAACAGTTGTGCCGTTTCAGGATCCCCTTTGTACCCAGTTACCGATGATATTCCCCCCTCTTCTTCCAGAAATTCCAACAATTCATAGATGATACGAAGGTCATCTAAGTGAATGATTTCAATATATTGATCTACATAATTATCCAAAAAAATGCTCGTTCCCTGCTTTATGAACTCATATCTTTGGCGTAAGTTTTGCTTCTCCTCTATTTGAGGATTAAATTCGTTTGCCTCTTTTTCCTTTTGGAGTCTTTCACGTTCTTCTTCGCTGATCCATATTTTTGAAAGTTCTTCCAATGTGATTGTTTTCGGTATCTTATTCTTCACTTTGTATATCGAAAAGTTCATGATATATACTGCTAAGGCTCCAATAGCGATCAAACCTACACCTAATTGTATTTGATTGATGTGACTGCTTGCATAATTAAACCATACATACGGCTCAGTCAGCGCTTCTCCTGTATTGTCTAAATATATCGATGCAACTATTGACAATCCACCTATAATTCCCATGATATTTGCAAAACTTTTTGCTTCTTTGAGCCCATTTTCGTGAGGGTTCAGTATCTTATTCATTTGCTTTTTCCTTTAGCAGTAAGATTTTGTAAAAAATTATCCATGACTTGGAAATCATCGTTATTCAATTCGAGTTTGTCCTTTAGATACATGTACTTGAGGGCATTCACATTTAGATTAGGGTACTTTTGCATAAGCTTTTTTACCCGATCACTTCGTGAGAACCGCAAGATTCCCGTTCGAATGCGGGTATTTTCCATTTTTGCGATTCGTAATGCTGCGTTAAAGACTGCACGTGCATTCGCATTAGGATTAGCTACCCCAACTTGAAAACCGATAACTCCGGCACAGTTTGCTATACGAAGTTTTTTGCCTGCAAGAAGATGCTCTTCATATGCTTTCTCGACACAATTATGAACTTGTTTTTCTACTCGCTTGATCCGCTTTGATTCATATCTAGCGATTGCGGCATGGAAGTCTTCCTGCTTCAAAAGCTTGATCAAACTATATGCCATTTGCTTGGTCAGACCGATACCTTCAAATGACGTCAAAAATAATTCATTTTCCCTTTCTGTTACAGGGAGATTGATGGTAATTTTCATATTACTCCTTTTGCTTGGGTGCGATATTCTCTCACTTAGTAAATAACACGGATGGAAACGAAAAATTCTCTCTTACACTCATTTTTAGCTATAAATTGTTCATCTCCAAAAATCAAAATCGCAACAACAGTACACTAAAAGTGTAAGAGTCTTAAAATCGCACGCACCTGCGGTGAATATTTCCTCTATTTTTTTCAAGGCTCCCACTAAGACAATAGAACAAATTGATCATGCTATTTAGGTTTTGTAAGCGAAAGTCACAGCGATGTCTATTTTATGCAGGCGTCATCAGATTTCTTAAAAAAGTGTATTTTTTTATGCCAATGAATTACGACGTCATAATTCATCATACTTCAGCGTAATATGTATGACATCAGCATACATCTTCATACTCTTTCATAAAACAATCACACTGCCATATTTTGAAACATTCCAATAACTTTTGGTTATCATAATATTTCTCGGCTAGTTCCCTTTTTGTCTTAGGAACTTAGCGGATTTGATCAATAATAACATTTACACATATATCGGGGTATTTGATGGAAGAGATCTCTACTTTACAAGAACGAATTGAGCAATTAGAACATAATCACAAATCCTTTGTCGAAATCGGCGCAATGATTTTTATTGGGATTCTTGCCACCGGTATGATCATCGATCATACCCACAACTATTCTCTATGGTTTGTCGTTTTGGGTTTAACCATCGCTCTCATAACTACGATTGTGATTGCCATAAAGCAAGATCTGGAAAAAGACCGTTACCGTGAAGAGCTTTCAAAGATCCAATTGAATGTTTCAACAGTTACTATAGAGTAAATACATGTTCTGGAATCTATTTATCCGTCCCAAATGTCGTATTTCAAAAAAAGTCGATGTTTGTGTCACGACATTCGAATCCGACGATGAAAGCTTCATCCGGGATCTTTTTTACAAACGTCATATCGGGTTAGAAATCATTACGACATCCGCGCATCCCACCCGAGAGCTGACGTACAAACAGATCTATGATATGGGTGATGCCATCGAGAGCCATTTTGAGTTCTGGGAAAAAACGATGACGTGCCGTGAGTGTGGTCTCAATCCGGTGGGAAGTATGAGCAACGATCATCTTTGTGACTTTTGTCATATGGAGAAAGCGTACGAAAAAAATACCAGCAATGTATGGAACCATCCATGATCGTATTTGCTTTTACCGTCGCTATGCTGCTCATTGCATTGGCAGCCTATCTTTTTGCTCAAATGAGTGTTGTGGGATTCACATTGTTTCTGCTGATCGTAGGATTGTTTATTTTTAGATTCCAGGATCACCCCACAGTGCGTGAGTGGGTGGATAAGGTGTTTTAACCTATCGAAATCAGATATATTGGTACTTTAACTTTAACGCTCATTCCACATATTCCAAATATTCCAAGGTATATACCTTTTGTTATAATCGGTAAAATAATCTTCCTCGCACGAAGTATCAAAAGAGGTACCATTATCAAACGATTTGCCGGTAATAACTTGATACAGTAGCCCTATCATACTTGCACCGAACATAATGACGATAAGCCAAGTAATGAGATCCCATGGACCGGTAATGATTTTCATGGCAAGATCTAAAGTTTCCATCAGTATTTCCTAAATCACTTCTCATACGTCCGGATCACGAGTTTATCTTTTTTGGTAATGGTCACTTCATGTATCGGCTGTGTCATCGATCCTTGACGAGAGCAATCAATGTTGTAGCCCATAAGCGATCCCATCGCCGCTCCACGGATACGGCACATATTGAGAACTCGGTTGTATTCTTGGGTAATCGAAGCCGGGAAGCTTTTCTCGAACGATTCACCGAGATATTCGATCGTTGCATTGGAGCATTGTTTGTAGTTCATGATCCAGTTCGCAGGTTTTTTGTCGTTGTAAACACTTGTGTGACCATAGCTCTGATCGGGAGCGCTCATAACCGCCGCAAGCTGACATCCGCTGTCGTTTTGCCCAAGGTAGACCCCTTCGAGGACGGAGCCGTTTTGACGTTCAAGGACGGTGTTTTTAGAAGTAATCGTTTTTGCGGCCAAGGCGGTGATCGCTGATGTCGGTGATTTGGACATCATCACGGTATTGGATGGTGCTTCACGCACTTCCACTTGCTGTTCACTCCGATGCATGAGATAGGTTGGATTGGTATCGGTTTCGAATATAATATCTTTTCTCTCTACTCTACCTTCTTTGGTCACTTGAAACCGCATTGTGTTGTTATACGGATGGGGTGAAAGGGTTATGGTAAACTCATCCGATGGATTTTTCGTGTTGATACACCATTGTTTTCCCTTATCTTTGAGAGATAATCCACGTAAACCGAGCCCTTTGACAATGTAATCATTGGCTTTTACCGCTTTGTCGCCAGTTGTAGTATTGGATATGAAATATTCTCCCCCTTTAGCGACACAATACCCATAGAAATCATAAAAATTCGTCCCAAAATCGAGCATCGATGAATAGAACTCTTTGGGTGAGTGTTTTTCATCCAACTTTTCATCAGCTACGTAAGCTTTCATCGCATAGCCGAGATCCTGCGGTGATTCATGGGTAAGGAAATAGAAATTCCCTTTTTTGCTCAATTCAAACCCTTGATTATTAGTAGTTTTACAGCTCATCTCATAATAGATGTCTCCGAATAAATTCTTTTTCGCTGTTTTTTCAACCATAATTGATTCACCGCCAACAGATGAGCAGTAATTGACCATCGATTTGATCTTGGAAGCGGGGATCATATCGTTCTTCCATTTGAGTACACTCACAGTGGGAGACTCTGCAACGATCTGATAGACATCTTCTTTGATTATGTACTCTTTCATAGGTGAAGCGGCATAAAGAGACAGCATTGAACACGCCAACAGTGAGAAGGAAAAAGGGATAAATCGCATAAGGAACCTTTCTAAAAATCTTCTAGTCACAAATAATAGCGATCGATACCTTTTAATCATATAACGCTATATATGTGGTTGTATTAAATTTAGCCAATCTTTACAATACCCCCATCTATAGGGTTGGATGGTATGGCTAAAAACGAACTGGATCTCGAAGCGGAACAATTTCTTGACCGCGTATCGGCAAACGTTGTCAAAGCACGTAAGGCTAAAGGGTTCAGCCAGCTCCAACTCGCCACTGAAATGGGCTACAAAAGCGCTTCATACCTTGGACGGATAGAAATTCGCTCAGAAGGTCAGCACTTCCATCTGGTACAGCTTTACAAGATCGCAAAGATTTTGAATATCTCCGTCGAAGAACTCGTTCACTAAACTACTTTTCCCCAAACTTCTCTATATCATTGAAAACTAATACATTTAGATTTAAAAAAAATCAAAAACTTCGTTTCGAGAGAGAATTTTTCATCTTCATCCGTGTTATTTGTATTCTAAGGACATTCTAAAACGTCCGACATAATACACAGGAGTCCATTATGGAACCGAAAATAAAAGACAGGCTATTGCGCCTACCTGAAGTACTCGCTCGCACAGGAATTTCACGCTCAACACTGTATGAGAATATGAAAGCAGGGCGTTTTCCGAAACAACAAAAACCAACACCACGGTGCAGCGGTTGGCGAGAAAGTGAAATTGAAGCTGTGATTAATGGAGAGTGGGATGGTGGCACAAATGGATTGGAATGAAGAAGCAGCGGCCACTGCTTCTTTGGGGAATTCTTTGTGCAGAACTGAAGAATTGTATCATAACCGTGATTTACATCAAATATTGCCGCCAAATTTACTGAAAGTAGCAAAAGCGTTTAATGAAATCAGTCATGCGCACTTTGATAGTATTGCAGTTAGTATCCTCTGCATCTTGCCGTGTTTGTGTGGTGGAGCCACAGTTTCACAGGAAAAAGGGATGCAGGGCAGGGCAATTATTTTATACATGCTCCTCCTTGCTCCTTCCGGTGTCGGAAAAACATCCGTCGCTATGATGGCGAGGAAATATTTTTTGAATTGGTTGGATAATGAGTTTAAACATCAAGAATCTGCTGTAGCACAAAAGCAAAAGATTAAGAACCCCGATGTTTTTTTGGATGGGGCATCAGCTGAGGGGTTAGAAGCTTCGTTTCAGTCTGGTAGTGCACCTCATTTGGTGATGGACGAATTTGGTAAATTTGCGACCGCTTCGAAAAATGATGTGGTCAAATTAACCTTTTTACGGATGATTATGCAAATCTATGACAGCGGCACCTTGGTCACACGTAAGCTCAAAGATTCGAATCGATCGGAATTGCTGATGATCAAGGGAATGGGACTTTTTGCCGCTTCAACGATCGGCAGATCTAATTTGACCCCTCAGGATATGCGCAATATGATCGCCGATGGATTGTTGAATCGGTTTTTGGTTATCTTTGGACAATACAAACGCATACCACTAAGGCAGGAATTGACAGCAGCTCAGGTCAAAGAGGTGGAAATTTTTTCCCGTGAGTTTCACGATTATGCACGGGAAAAACAGTTCTATCTTGGCACTGATGCATTGAATATTTATGAAAGATTTCATGAGACTGTCAATGAAAAATATTATCAGAAGTACAAAGCAGAGGATGATACGGCTGGGATGGATGTTCGGTCATTGACGGTTGTTCAACGCGTAGCTATGCTTTTTCAAGTATGCAAAAACATGGAAGACGGTCAGGCTGAAAATAGGGAAGTTGAAGCGATATCTATGATTCGTGCGGTACAACTTTTGGAATATTTAGACCAAAACCATTTTGATCAAATTCTGCTGTATGCGAATAGCAAAGACGGTCGCCCGACTTTGGAGGATAGAGTGCTTAGGGAGATCCAAAAAAAGGATCGGCAAAAAGTACGTGATATTGTCCGCAACCTCAATGGTGTCAAGACTATGGACGTACACGCAGCAGTTCATATGTTGGTACGAGCCGGATTGGCTATTCAAGATCAAAGCGGGTTTATTTCGAAGGCATAATTTTGCCCCGACACCGACAAAATAAGCGAGATCGTCGGCTATAAGGGGATTTGAGATGTCGTTACTCTCATACAGAACCACCGACATACCGACGTAATATTATACATGTCGTTGACACTGATGGATTATCAACGACGCTACAAAAGAGCCACTGTTCGGTTATTTCAGCCTTTGTCGGTGTGTCGGTGATCTCTTTGAATAGCGTTAAATTGATACATTGCTCATATCCCGATAAATCATATCGAGAATGATCCGAGCAAATCCTTCGCGGACTTTATCATTTTCAAACACCTGTTTTGCCATATTTTGATGGGCATCCATACTATCGATAATTGCATCGGTCATAACCGTTGGGAAATCACCCAGCATCGCTTGTTCTCTTGAGTTAGTGCGGAACTGCTCAACTACTTTCGAGTTCTCCATCACTTTATCTTTGATGGTACGTGCGTAATTGAGTTTATCATCATCCGTAAGTTCACCGGCGAAGAGTTCATTCATTTTTTCAACGATATGCTCAATCGTATCGGTTTCAGGATCACGAGGAACTCCTCCACCCGGCCCATCGGGTTTTATGGTCCCGTTTTCGAGATTGATCGATTGCACTTTTTTATTACGCAGGCTATAGTGCGTCATCTCAACGTTTCCAATATCAATCGGAGGCGTGATATCGACTACTTTGAGGTTAGGCAATAGTCCCCGTGCATACGCGCATAGTTTTTCAAGATCGGCATCTTCATAGTCAACAATTTGTGAGAGAAACTCATACATGCGGATAAAAGTTCCGAGATCCTTTTTGAAGAGATCGAGTGCGTCTTTATCTTCTTTGGCACTCGTGATATCACGCTCGGCATTATGGATACCCGCTTCATCTTTGTTTTCTTTCGCATGAGAAAGTGCAATATTGGCTGAGTTGATTGCTTCCAATGCTGCTTTATAGCGTGTCTTATAGCGTTCGCTTGCCGGCTTAACTGCGGCGGACATTGCCTCTTGTTTCCCTTTGGGATCGAAGTAGGCTTGTGCGAATTGTTCTACCTCGTTTTGAGTATAAATTCCAAATGCACTGAGTTTCATTTCGATCTCATGAACGATATTTGGATCACTCACATCCGTTAATGCAGCAGTAGTGTAGTAAGGATCAAATGCTTCTTTAATTTCATCGGCTTTATTGAAAAAATCGAGGATGAATACCACATCTTTGCCCGGATAGGTACGGTTCAAACGTGAGAGAGTCTGTACTGCTTCGACACCGCTCAGCTTTTTATCCACGTACATGGCACATAGCTTAGGCTGATCGAAGCCGGTTTGAAACTTATTGGCAACGATCATTACCTGATAATCGTCACTATCAAAGGCTTTGCGCATATCACGCCCTTTGAGATTCGGATTCATTGAACTCTCGGTGTACTCTTCGTTGACTCCCTCAACATCATCGATCACACTTCCCGAAAATGCCACCATCGCAGCGACACCGGTATAATTGTTTTCCTTGATGTATTTATCAAATGCCAGTTTGTAGCGGACTGCTTCTTTGCGCGATCCCGTAACAACCATAGCCTTAGCTTGAGCATCGAGCAGATGGGCGATATGAGTACGGAAATGCTCGATAATAATCTGGATTTTTTGAGAGATATTGTACGGGTGCAGTTTAACCCATTTTGCTAATTGTACTTTTGCTTTTTTGGCATCTACTTCACGTTCGCCTTCAGCAGTTGCAAGCTTATAAGCAAGATCATACGTCGTATAGGATTTCAGTACATCGATAATAAATCCCTCTTCGATCGCCTGACGCATGGTGTACGAATGAAATGGAAGAGGAATATTATCGGATGCCGCCGGACGGGTCGGGTCAGGAAGCGTTCCGAACATTTGAAGCGTTTTACTCTTCGGAGTAGCAGTGAAAGCAAAGTAGCTGATATTATCACTCTCAGATCGCGCAGTGAGTGCAGCGGCGATAACATCCTCTGCACTGATCTCTTCACCCTCTTCGATCTGTTGGGTTGTCAAAACTTCGCGAAGCTTTTTCGCCGTTGCACCGGTTTGTGAGGAGTGGGCTTCATCGGCGATAATCGCGTATGTTTTCCCCTTGAGCGTTGTTCGTTCTCGTATGGCATCAATGACAAACGGAAAGGTTTGGATAGTGACAATGATGATGGCTGCACCACGTTCCAATGCGTCTGTAAGCTGTGTCGATTTACTCCCTTCCCCCTCATCACGGTTGATACGAACCACCACGCCATCTTTATGCTCGAACTGTGAAATCGTTTCTTGCAGTTGAGAATCCAATACGGTCCGGTCGGTGATAACAATCACTGAGTTGAAAATACGCTCGGCTTTGTCGTTGTGCAGCGATGAGAGCTGATGCGCCAACCATGCGATCGAGTTTGATTTCCCACTTCCGGCACTGTGTTGAATCAGATAACGCTGACCGGAACCGTTGATCTTGGAATCTTCGATCAACGCCGTAACGACGTTTAGCTGATGGTAGCGGGGGAAAATGATACTTTCGCTTTTGTACTTTTTCCCCGTAAAATCCTCTTTCTCTTTCACTTCGAGGTGAATGTAACGCCCGATAATCTTCAGCCATGTATCTTTCGAGAGAATCTCTTCCCACAAATACGATGTTGCATATCCGTTAGGATTATGAGGGTTTCCGGCGGCTCCATCATTGCCTTTATTAAACGGCAAGAAAAAGGTATCTTTCCCTTTGAGCTGGCTCGTCATATACACTTCATCGGTACTCACAGCAAAATGTACCAGTGAGCGTCGTTTAAAAGCCAGTAGAGGCTCTTCGTGCTTCGTTGCGGGGTCTTTTGGGTTGCGGTCATATTTGTACTGATTAATGGCGTCTTGGACGTTTTGGGTGAAATCGGTTTTTAATTCTATAGTCGCAACCGGAATACCGTTGAGGAATAGAACCAAATCAATACTGTTTCGATTATGTTCGGAATAGTAAACTTGACGCACCACACGAAGGATATTAGCGTCATAATCAGCTTGGAGTTTTTCGGAATATAGATCAGGCTTGAATTGACAAAGCTTGAAACGGGCATTAATCTCTTTGAGTTCGTGGCGGAGGTAATAAAGAGAACCTTGCTTATCCATCATCGAGGATACATGACGACAGAGGGCTATATCGGTGTTGGTTTGATGACGTTTGGAAAACTTTTCGTATTCAGAGGGCTGAGTGGTTTGAATATAGGTGATGAGATCTTCGGGGTAGAGTGCAAGTGATTTGTCGTAACCTTCACTGCTGCCCTCAACCCAGTTATGATTCGTCAAATACTCAACGATCTCGGTTTCGAAAGTGATCTCTTTGTGTTTGCTCATCTAATCTCTCCCATACCTTGTCTAAAAGCTTGTCTAAAATGCCGTGCACCTTGTCTAAATTTTGGAATTTCTCAAAATACAATTACCTTTTTGTGAAGTGCCCTTAAATAGGATACTTTTATCCCTTGCAGACATCGCATATAAAATATTTCGTACCTTGTTTTGCCTTTGCCTCTCATCTAAAATACCCGGGAGCTTGTCTAAAAAACAAGATTGCAAAATCACTGCATTTGATGTTTTAGCGGATTTCTTCCAAAATATATCGATTCCCTAAAATACGTATCATCTCGTGCGTAGGGATAAAGCTAACTCCAAACTCTTGACATATATTAGGTATTTTGACTTTTTTTGCACCAGGTGCCAATACTTCTTTTGTGACAAGTGTTGCACCGATAGCTTTACATTTGGCGATAAGCCATGGATCAGCACCACTCAAAAAATGACTCGCCTGTGCTTCAGAGTAATTTTCCACAACGAATTCTGCAATTTCTCCAAAAACAAGCTGAGTAGCGGTGTCATCTGTTTCGATGAATAGAGGATCCTTTTTACGTTCTTCAACCCATGCCGAAAGCTCGTCACCACCAGTTAAAAGTTCATCGCAAACTTGTGTAATGCTAAAGAGAACTCCAGATTGTGCTTGGGCATCAATCATATCCCAAAATCCTGGGCAAAAGTCCATGCCATAATGAATGTTTTTAGCCTCTATCAGTGTATTCGCATCTAAACAATAAGCCATTAGCGAATCCCCAATTCTTTAGAAAATTCAGCTATTTTACTTGCGTTGATATTGAGTAATGCTGCTGCTTCACGATAGGGAATACGTCCTTCTAAAGCACTGCTAATAACTGCGGAGGAGAATCGGCTACCATTCCGCACCCGAACATTGGCATAATAGCTTCCACCACCAGTTTGTTGATCTCGTCTATGCTGGCGTATTTGTTCGAAGTTCTCACTCTCTTGACGGTAGTAATCATAAAAAGTTCCAGCATCTACTAGTCCCAAATCATATGCGCGACGTGCCGTTACAAAAGTACTGACTTTAAACAAAGAGGCTTCTTTGCTGCAATTTTCTCCCATACCTGCATTAAAATCCCAAAAGCGTAAAAACTCATCTTGTGGGGTTAATACTTCAGCGCTAACCGCATTACAAAATTTTTCAGTCCGATTGTCGGTAGTTTTATCTAGATCAATATCGGAAATTCCACTTTGCGCGATCCACAAGTGCGCTAATTCATGAATGAGGGTAAAGATTTTGGCACTGTTTGCATCACTGGAATTCATAAAAATCAAGGGAGCATAGCGATCTCCGATTGCAAAACCTCGAAATTCATGTACGTTCAGAGCACGATGAGTATTATTGCCGACAATGCTATTTCGCATAACTAAGACACCTATCGCTTCAATTTTCTCGGTTAAAAATTTTAGGTACTCTTCTGTAGTACGGCATTTTCCCCGTGCAATACTTGTCAATCCAAGTGCATTACGAATAGAGTGGGCAACATCTTGAATGTTTTGTTCGATATTTGCTATTCCGAAAAATTCAAAAGCAGACTCGTCATTTTCAAGTGCATACTCACGATACCATTGTTGCTTTCGTTTGATATCATTGAGAAGATCGCGAAATTCTAGACTTAGAGAAGCATTTTGACGATCTGCAATCGTTCGTAAATCTGGAATAGGCAATGTTTCTTGCGGAGGTTTAGATAAGAACAAATATCCAAAAGGTACATGAAGCGTCTTTGCTAATTTTTGCGCCTGCTTAAATGTAGGTCTTTGGTTCCCATTTTCCCATGCAGAAATCCGTTCAGGCTTTGATTGGAGTTTGTCAGACAAAGCATCAATACTCATTTGTGCGCGTTCACGCGCCCAAGCTAATAGACTTGGGTTTACAAGTGCTTGCTGTGCCATAACTCCTCCTTTGTAGGATCCTATCAATTTGTGTGATTATCGGATAGTTTTACTTTATCTTTAATTTGAAACCGGAACAAACTCGTAAATACTACATAAACAAATCGCATCTCTTGATGAAACGTCTTAATACATTTCCATTCGCAAGTCAATTTCTTCATTTAATGCTTGAAAAATTTGATCTGTCCCTATGTCGTAATTTCCAAGATGGTGAACATAACCTCTAAATGGCTCTGGAACTTCATCTGTCTTTTTAATATGATACTGATGCCATTGTGATAGGGCATTAAGATAACGGTCCCCATTTGGACTATGCACCAAGCGAGCATTCATTACATCGATTTGTTCTTTTACAAGTTCATGTGCTCTTATATCATTTACCAAGATACGTTTGAAAAGGGCATTTTTGGACACTTTCAATGCTGTAACATAAGCCAATAATGGGTTTGATAATTGATGAGGATGCGCAAATGCATATAATGCGATACAACGTTCAATATCTCTTAAAGAGAGGTCTAGGACAACTGTCAAAAGAGCAATTCCGTTAAAAAAATGCTCCGTTTGCTGACCATTTCCAAACTTATACATTTTGGCGACAGAAAGCACAAAACGCTTTGTCCTGTCATATCGTAACGTTTCACCGATTTCTTCTTTTGGCAATTTAAAAAAGAAATTGACAAACTTACTTAAATACAAAGCCGCATCGGTTTCAGCGCCATACACTCCTTTGACGGCTTTTTCGAGCTGATTTCGGTTTAGTAAAAGTACAAAAACAATGTTTGGAACATCGAAAAAGTGTTTAATCCGTTCGATTAGTTCAACCGCAAATGTTGGCTTACACCGATCAAGTTCATCGATAAAAATCACAATCGGACGTTCTGGATCAGTATTGGCAAATTCGCTCAACTGTTCTTTAAACTGTTGCATCAAAGCTTTGTCGCCTGCATGTTTTGTTAATCTATCTTTGATCCAGCCACTACTGACTTCAGCACCATCATCTACAGCACCTTCTAAAAACTCTTTCGCTTTATCGGAAAGATTACTCGTTCCAAGTGCCCATTGACCTATTGTATTGACAATCATTTTCGTTCCCATAGGAACAAGCGCTTTGGCAATATTAGTTGCTGTTTCAGTTAGATTTGGTACCAAATCATCTTCACCCATTACTTCTAATATTTCAGCACTGAGCAGCATAAATGGATCTTCAATATAATCTTGCTCAAATGCGTCAATATAAATCACTTTGTGTGATTCATTTTTCAGATGTGCAGCCCAATTTCGACCAAACCAAGTTTTCCCTTCTCCCCATGATGCATCAATGGCCACTACAGCACCTGCTTGTAAACGATTCAGATACGAGGTCAGATGTATAGCCAACTGTTTTCTATTTAACAAATCATCCTGAAAAGGCTGTTCTCCGACAACAGAAAAACGTGGCAATGCTAAAACTGGATCACTCATGAAGCTCCCCTACTAACACGTTCATTCTTTTTGCATCGACCAGAAAGAAACATATAACCCATAATAGCTTATTCCCTTTTTGTATGCCGCTTAACTGCGACAATGATTTGCCACATTAGCACTGAAAAGGCGATATAGAACCATAGACTTATAAATTCCATCCCTTTTTTGAGCAGCTTGCTATCAAAAGGTAAAAGGGATTTCGCGAGACCATTAAAAAACCCAGCGAACGATCCTAATATATGATTTACTGGTTCATTGAATACATATAACCATTCTCGCTCATATCCTATGGTCAGCAAGTAAAATAGTAAACTCAAAGCTACAAAAATGCAGATTGGTCTCACATAGTTTTGACCAAATTCTGAAATTGATTCATTGAACCAAAATACAAGTTTTTCAGCTTTTTTACCATCTTCTTTCAAAAGATCTTCTTTATGTTTCCGCATCTCTAAAGCAAAAAAGTGATTCGCATCAATATGATTCCCGATTTTATCGAAAGAGTTTTTGACTATCCGAAATGTTTCTCGTGTCGTGTTTGAAAAACCTATTTCAGTATTTAAAAAATTGGGGGAATCTTTCAAATTGATGTTATCAATATCTAACCCTGAATAAAAATGTGTATTACGGAAGTTAACGAAATTAGAAAAAGTCACATATTCAAAAAGTGCAATATAGTCTCTGTTTTTTGGGTCGGTTTCTTTGCCAAATTGGCATAATTCAAAACCGGTAAAGTTATCAAAGATACTCTTATGTATTTTGAATTTTTCAAAAGTGCTTTCAAAAAAATCAGCGATCTTTTTGAAATTACAATCATCTATTTCTAAAATATTCACTCTATTGTATTTGAACTCAAACTTCTCATCAAATACACTGTTTTCAAAGTAAGCAAACTCAATGATGTAATCGTTTAAAACAAATCTTTTTTCAAAATTACTATGATAGACCTTCAGGTTTTTGATGTTTGATCGTAATTCATCCGAATCTGCAAAAATCGGCTCTTTGGCATCAATGTACTCAAAAGAAAGCTCTTTATGAAAATGACAATTATTAAACTGCTGATGGTTTAGTTGAAATCGTTCATCATCACTCTCAGTGCCAGCAGCAGAGACACTATTTCGAAAATGACATTGCTGATAGACGATGTCATAAATATTTTTTAGAACTGGATAATCATAAAGAGACCAATGTTCGAAAAACTCACAGTCTTGGAAGAAGCATTCTACAGATGGCAGTTCCATGTAGCCCGTATAAAATTTACAATAGTTAAAATGAATTTTCCCTAATTTTTGTAAGATTGGAATATAATCAAAATGTTCTCTACTATCGTGTTTTGGAAAAGCAATCAGGCTAAACACAATAGTTTTTTCTTTGAGAAATTTAGCGTTTTGCTCTGCGTGCGTAGAAGGTACGTTTCCACGTAATAACTCTCTGATAGTATCTATAGTAATAAATTGACTTTCCTCAGCTGTACGAAAAATTTGTTTGAGGATATTTTCTATCAGACGATTATGGAACTCTTCAAGTTCATCAAAATGCAAATGGTAATCATGGGAAATTCGATCTTTTGGACAATGCAAAATACACTCATCATAGCCATTTTGTTTAGGCAGCTTACATCCGCCATAAGCCGTGATCGAACATTGATCACTCACACCATCCCTCTCACATCAATTTTCCCCGTAATCGCCGCAGAGATCAAAGCCGTTCGACGTTCTTTCATCAACTCTATCGCTTGGCGGGCTTTGGTAATAAGTGTATCGATTTTGGCGGTTTGAATATCTAACTCAACTTTCGCACATAGATTTTGAAGTTTAATCTATCTACGAAAGCCCATAAATAGGCACTTTTAACTATAATTTTGTTCTCTACAACATCATTATAAAGGGCTTTTTTATGAGTCTTGATAA
>NZ_JAQTYM010000056.1 GCF_028688295.1 Sulfuricurvum sp. | reverse complement strand
TCCACCACCGAAAATACTGGCGCCTGTACTGGAGTGGTGAGGGGAACGAAAGGGACGCGATGGGGTAAAAGTCGGCTCTTTTCCCTCAAGTATCTCCAGTTTGGCACATTCTAATATTTCGTTATTATGAAGAGGTGGCATGATATGAACGAGCCGTTTAGCTATCATCGATTTACCGCTTCCCGGTGAGCCCTCTAGGAGGAGATTATGCATTCCCGCTGCAGCTATGAGTGCGGAGCGTTTGGCGTGCTCTTGCCCCTTTATCTCGATAAAATCGAGAGGATAGTGTTGGTGAAAGTAGTAACTTTTTTCATCATGTATTAAATGATCAAAATCAAAAGTACTCAGATGCGCTTTTGCTTCAGGGAGTGTGTCTGAGCGTAATAGATTAAGGGTATCAGTTAGGGTATCGACTCCGTAAAACGTGATATTAGGAATTTTGGAGAGTTTTGGCAGGCTCACATTAGGGACGATAGCGCGAGTAATGGCACCTTGATTCGCGAGAGAGAGGATGATGGGATAGAGTAGGGTATTTTCCGTGACACTTCCATCGAGTCCAAGCTCACCAAACACATACCACTCGGATAAATCGCCCTCAAAGTTTCCTAATGCGATTAATGCGGCAATGGGAAGGTCAAAATGTGAGCCCTCTTTACGTAAATCACTTGGCGCAAGGTTGATAGTGAGCCGTTTAGGGGGGAAGGTAAAGTCATTGCTCAGCAGAGCTGATTTTACCCGCTCTTTACTCTCTGTGATAGCAGTGTTTGCCATCCCAACGATACTAAAAGCTGGAAGCCCTTTAGTAGCGGTAAATTGCACTTCAACGCTCTCAGCATCAATTCCCTCAAAAGTAGCGCACCGTAGTTGTTTCATGGGTATATTCCAAAATAGTATTTAACGGATATTGTAGCAAATTGATGTAATTATGGTATAAATATTGCAAAATGCAATATTTATAGGAGGATTATTTTTTCTCTTTGAGGGCTTTTTTGTACTCTTTTTCAAATTTTTTGCGGCGATTGTAGGTGAGCTTTTCGATGAAAAGTTTCCCCTCTAAATGGTCGATCTCATGTTGAATAGCAATCGCCAAGAGTTCGTTTGCTTCTAGGGTGCAGGCCTCTCCATGACGGTTTTGGTAGTGCAATGTGAGTGTTTCATAACGTTCAACATCTTCGTAAAAACCGGGGACACTTAAGCACCCTTCTTGGTAGAGAACGTTCCCTTTTTGTTGATGCATAACGGGATTGATAACTTCGAGTATATTTTCTTTATGCTGATTCCCTTCTTCATCGGGAATGCAAAGGATAAGTGCACGGATTGGGTTAGCAACTTGAATAGCGGCTAATCCGATTCCATTTGAGCTCATCATGGTCTCAAACATATCATCTAGAAATCGGTGAAGAAGTGCATCAAAAGTGACAACCTCTTTTGAACGGGTTTTGAGTTGCTTGTTGGGATAAGTAATAATTGGAAGAATCATGGGGACCTTACGAATTGCAAACCATATAGCGAAGGGTTGAATTTCCATCAGCTGTATCCATTGCATTGAGGGTACACATAAGAAGTTGCTCGACTCCGATGGATGCATTAAGTTCAGCGACACCGATGGCAATGCGGAGTTGAATTTCTTGCTCAGCAAGGAAAAAATTACTAGAAGCTACGAGGTCATAAAGGCGTTCAGAAGCACGTTTGGCGCTTTCGATATCGGTGTGTTTTAGAATCATCGCAAACGTACCTTCTCCATAATGGGCAACGATATCGCTTCTGCGTGATGTTTTAAGAAGAAGTCTCGCAACCGTACGAACCATAAGTTGTTGCGCTTTTTCACTTTGCATCGTATTGGATGTCTCTTTTGAGAGGCGGACGGTGATAAGGGAACTTTTGTGTTTAAATTCATCGATAAGATTACGTTCTTGTTCGAGCTTAACAATGAGATAGCGCTTGTTATAAACACCGTATTGATTGTCAAAAATAGTTTCATTTTCTACTTGTTTAACGATGGTTGCAGTCTCTTCATAGATCGTTTTCATGTGAGTAACTTGTTTTTTCAGAATGTTACTGAGTTTCCCAACATCATTGGAAAGGGACGAGAGAAGATCGTTTGCCCCGCTGAGTGAAGGGACATTTTTAATCTCTTCACTTCGCTTTTCGAGTATTTTTTCCATTAAAGAGATGTTTTTATAGAGTGTTGCACTCAGTTGTAAAATGCTTTTGACTGATGAAAATCCCTGTTTTAGTGTTTTTTCAAGTTCAATGCTTTTTTCACTTTGATCATCTTCTTCGAACTCTAAAATAGTCCCTATTTGGCGACGAAGGCTCTCGCTCTTATCTTCTAATATACGATCAAAATAGAGGGCAAAATTATTGGGAGTAGGTGGAAGGTTATCGGAAATGAGGGCACTAAGGACCTCTTTGGCAAAAATTTCTAAATCACTGGTGGGATCACTCAGTGATTTAGCACTTATAGGCGTGCTTTCTTCAGTACCTTTTTGGCGCAGTTGAGAGCGTTTTAAATCAGCCAAGCTCGCCATTGATAACCTTTATTTCTCTTCTTTTTCTTTTTGAACTAATACTTCATCAATGATACCATATTCTACGCCCTCTGCCGCTGACATAAAGTTATCGCGATCGGTATCTTTTTCAAGTTTTTTGACACTTTGGCCGCAGTTTTTAGCGAGGATTTCATTGAGTTCCGCTTTCATACGCAAAATTTCTTTGGCTTGAATCTCGATATCGGTTGCTTGCCCTTGCGCACCACCCAGAGGTTGGTGAATCATGATACGTGCATGTGGGAGGGCATAACGTTTCCCTTTTGCACCGGAGCTGAGCAAAAATGCTCCCATGGATGCCGCTTGTCCTATACAGATGGTACTGACATCAGGACGGATGTAGTTCATGGTGTCATAAATTGCCATCCCAGAGGTAATAACACCACCCGGTGAGTTGATGTAAAAATAGATATCTTTTTGTGGATCTTCAGCTTCGAGAAACAATAACTGTGCCACGATGGATGAGGCAACACCATCGTGTACTTCACCGCTGAGCATAATAATACGGTCTTTTAGAAGACGTGAATAGATATCATACGAGCGTTCGCCGCGCCCTGTTTTTTCAATGACGTAAGGGATGTAGCTCATCGTGATTACTTGATTTTATCGTTAAGTAATTTGCTGAGTACACGATCTTCAATCATTGCCATTTGAATTGCCGGAAGGTAACCGGAATCTTGGTAATGTTTGTAGACTGCAGCAGGATCTTGACCCATTTGCATTGCTTCGTAATAGATGGTTTGGAGAAGTTCTTGTTCACCTACAGTGATGTTTTCTGCTTTTGCCAACGCATCAACAATGAAGGTTGCTTTGACTGCACGGCAAGCATCTTCGCGGAAAGTTTCACGCATAGCTTTTACTTGTTCTGCATCATTACGGAGCTCTTCGAGTTGTGCTTCGCTCAAATCACGCGCTTTTTTATTAAGAGCCATATCCATCTCTTGCTCAACGATGAATTCTGGTAGATCGATAGTGAAAGCACTTACGAATGTTTCCATAAGGTTTGGTTTGAGCTCATCGTTGTATTTGACGCTCATTGCTTCAGTTTCGAGTTGCTCTTTTACTTTTTCTTTAAGCATTTCAAGCGTTGCATCTTCGTTTCCAGGTAGCATTTTTTTAGCAAGTTCGTCATCTAATGTTACTGCTTCTTTAGCTTGGATCGCATGGATTTTTACTTTGAATTCGGCAGGTTTACCGGCAAGTGCAGCTCCGCCGTAGTTTTCAGGGAAGGTTACCGCGATGGTTTTTTCATCCCCTTTTTTCATTCCGATCACTTGATCTTCAAAGCCTGGGATGAATTGTCCACTTCCAAGACGAAGTGAGAATCCTTCTGCTTTGCCACCTTCGAACGCTTCACCATCTACAAAACCTTCGAAATCAAGCAATGCGCTGTCGCCGCTGATCAATGGACGATCTTCTTCGACGTTTACTAATGGAGCTTGAGCGGATGCGAGTTCTTCAATACGTGTTGTAACGGCTGCATCATCAATGAGAGGTTTTTCAACATCCGGAACCATTGCTAGGTAATCACCGAGTTCGATTGCCGGACGGGTTGCGATAACTACTTCAACGTCAATACCGTTTTCTGTTTTCTCAAATTTAGCAATTTGAGGCTCACCGATCAAGGTGTCTGGAGCGATTGACATCTCTTCAAGAGCTGCGCTTAAAAGATCACGCAATGCTTGTGCTTCAGCATCTTGAACAAGGCGCTCACCGTATTGTTTTTTTACCGCACTGAGAGGTACTTTCCCTTTACGGAAACCGGCAATTTTTGCATCTTTTGAGATCTGATTGGCGATTTTTTCGATGTTTGAATCGATAGTTCCGCGAGTGATAGCCGCGTTAATTTTCGCATTGGCTGAGTCAATTTTGTTCGTTGTAATTTGCATTGAATCCCTTTTGTTGACGTCTTGTATTAGACTAAATGGTGGCAATAATATCCAAAAAGGGTTAATTGTACGCTGAATTAAAATAAAAGCAAAGACGTGATAGAGTAATGGAGAAGTTTAGCAAGCAATAATTTTAACGATGAGAGAGCCGATGCCAACAGCAAATGAACAGCAAAATTTTGAAGAAGCGGTCAAAACAATGATCCGTTATGTCGGTGAAGACGTCAATCGAGAAGGGTTGGAAAAAACTCCGAATCGTGTTCTAAAAGCGTATGAATTTATGTTCGGCGGGTACAAAGAAGATCCTCAGACTATTTTGAATTCGGCGATGTTCGCGAGCAGCAATGATGAGATGGTTTTGATTAAAGATATCGAGTTTTATTCGACGTGTGAACACCATCTTCTCCCGATTATTGGTCGGGCGCATGTTGCTTATATTCCGAACGGAAAAGTGGTCGGACTCTCAAAAATCCCACGTGTCGTCGATGTTTTCGCACGACGGATGCAGATTCAAGAACAGCTTACCGAACAGATCGCCGATGCATTAATGGAAGCGGTTGCGCCTAAGGGGGTTGCAGTAGTTATTCAAGCGCGTCACATGTGTATGGAGATGCGCGGTGTTCAAAAAATCAGCTCAACGACAACCTCAAGTGCGCTGCGCGGATTGTTTAAGCGTGATGAGAAAACCCGTATGGAATTTTTTAGTCTCATCAACTCCTCTAGCGGCAACCGTTACTAGTCGATGCCGCTAAAAGCACTGCGAGATCGTTTGGGGATTGAAAAACTTACTACCGTATTTGGTACGGTGACCAAAATCAGCCCAACGGTGATTGTCGCTGAGGGGCTACATGTCAGTATCGGTGATACCGTGATGCTAGTCTCGGAGGTGAGCGGTGCCGAGGCTCTGGGGATGGTGAGCGAGGTAGAGCGGAACCGTTTTTTTATCACCCCGTTTCGGTTTGTCGAGGGGTTTCGTGCCGGAGATAAAGTTTACCCGAATCAGACGGGGATGATGATCGAAGTGGGTGAGGGTTTACTCGGTCGGGTAGTTGATCCGTTTATGAACCCGATTGATGGCAAAGGTCCTATTTGTGGAAGCCATCTTGAGCCGATCATTAAGGCCCCTATCGCCGCAATGAAGCGGGGGATGATCGATGAGCCTTTTAGTGTCGGAGTCAAAACGATTGACGGGCTTCTCACGTGCGGAAAAGGGCAAAAACTCGGTATTTTTGCCGGAAGCGGTGTAGGAAAATCAACCCTAATGGGGATGATCGTTCGAGGTGCTGATGCTCCGATTAAAGTAGTTGCCCTCATCGGGGAGCGGGGGCGTGAGGTTCCTGAGTTTATCGAAAAATCACTTGGCGGCAATCTCGAAAACACCGTTCTTGTCGTCGCGACGAGTGACGATTCACCTCTGATGCGTAAATATGGGGCATTTAGTGCGATGAGTGTGGCGGAGTATTTTAAAGCTCAAGGGAAAGATGTCCTCTTTATGATGGACTCGGTGACCCGTTTCGCGATGGCACAGCGGGAAATTGGGCTCGCCCTCGGTGAACCCCCAACCTCAAAAGGGTATCCTCCCTCCTCGTTGACGTTGTTACCGCAACTCATGGAACGTGCAGGAAAAGAGGAAGGGAATGGTTCGATCACCGCTTTTTTCACCGTACTTGTCGAGGGGGATGATATGTCCGATCCGATTGCCGATCAGTCTCGATCTATTTTGGATGGTCACATCGTCCTCTCCCGTGAACTGACCGATTTTGGGATATATCCTCCGATCCATATTCTCCACTCAGCATCGCGTGTCATGAATGATATCATCACCCATGAACACTTTGCTGCCGTGCGCCGTTTTCGTCGTCTCTATACACTTTTAAAAGAGAATGAGATGCTAATTCGTATCGGAGCCTATGTTAAAGGAACTGATAAGGAACTCGACGAAGCGATCGCTAAAAAAGAGAAAATGGAAGCGTTCCTCTCTCAAGGCTCAACATTTAAAAGTGACTTCAATGATACGGTGGATCAGTTGATAGCGTTGATGGGGAATTGATACATACCTTAAGTCTTCCTAAATATAAAAAACACTTAAGGTTACTATAACATCGTTTGCACTATTATCCCAAAAGTTAAACAAGACTAAATTAGTCTTTTATTAGAATCCCTATTATAGGAGCATTACATGCAAGTCTATCTGGACAACAACGCGACAACGATGGTCGATCCTGCCGTCGTAGAGGCGATGGTCCCTTATTTTAGTGAGGTTTACGGAAACCCGAACTCACTACACCGTTTTGGAACCGCATCACACCCCTCTATCACAAAAGCAATTAATCAGATGTATAAAGCGATTAATGCGAGTGACAAAGATGATATTATTTTTACTTCATGCGCTACCGAATCAAACAACTGGGTTCTCAAATCGGTTTGGATTGATAAGATTGTAAATGGGGATAAAAACCATATCGTTACCAGTGAAATCGAACACCCCTCCGTTCTCTCTACCTGTAGATTCCTCGAAGAGCAAGGGGTCAAAGTAACCTATCTTCCGGTGAACGATCAAGGGATTGTTGAAGCGCATACTCTTCGCAGTTTCATCACCGATAAAACGGCGCTTGTCTCTATCATGTGGGCGAACAATGAAACGGGGATGATTTTCCCGATCAAAGAGATGGGGGATATTTGTAAAGAGAAAGGGGTTCTTTTCCATACCGACGGAGTTCAGGCGGTTGGTAAAATTCCGGTTGATATGCAGGATGTGCATGTCGATTTTATGTCGATGTCGGCCCATAAATTTCATGGTCCAAAAGGGATCGGAGCGCTGTATATTCGTAATTCTCAAGAGTTGACTCCGTTATTACATGGGGGAGAACATATGGGAGGACGCCGATCCGGTACCCTCAATGTCCCTTATATCGTCGGGATGGGAAAAGCGATTGAGCTGGCAACCGAGAATATCGCCGAAAAAATGGCTTCTATTCGTGCTAAACGGGATCGTCTCGAAGATGCTCTTCTTTCACAGCTTAGTGACGTCATGGTTGTCGGCAACCGCGATAACCGTACGCCGAATACCATTTTGATCTCGATTCGCGGAGTTGAGGGTGAGGGGATGTTGTGGGATTTGAACAATGCCCTCATTGGTGCTTCTACCGGTTCAGCCTGTGCCTCGGAAGATCTCGAAGCTAACACCGTAATGCTCGCTATCGGTGCCGATAATGAGTTGGCTCATACGGGTATCCGTTTGAGTCTTAGCCGTTTTACAACGGACGAAGAGATTGATTACGTTATTGAGCGTTTCAGCAGCGCTGTTTCAAGATTACGCGCGATTTCAAGCTCATACGCAATCGTACAACCCACTCCCGGCGGCGAAGCTGCTGAGTGTGGAATACATCACTAAAGGATTCTATTATGGCAAAAAATGATTTATTGGGCGGATCTCTTTGGGATCAGTATTCTAACAAAGTAACGACATTGATGAACAACCCTAACAATCAGGGGGAGATCACTCAAGAGGAGTGTGACGCGGCAGGACATAAGCTTATCGTTGCTGATTTCGGAGCCGAGAGCTGTGGAGATGCAGTCCGTTTGTATTGGGAAGTCGATCCTTCGACCGATACGATTGTCCATTCAAAATTCAAAAGTTTCGGATGCGGTACAGCGATTGCAAGTTCAGATATGATGGCGGAGCTTTGTATCGGTAAAACGGTTCAAGAAGCGGTAAAAATCACCAATATCGATGTGGAAATGTCACTCCGTGATAATCCGGAAACGCCAGCCGTTCCACCGCAAAAAATGCACTGTTCCGTTATGGCATACGACGTTATTAAAAAAGCGGCAGGACTCTATCTCGGTGTTGACGAATCAAGCTTTGAAGATGAGATTATCGTGTGCGAATGTGCCCGTGTAAGCCTCGGAACGCTTCGTGAAGTAATCAAACTTAACGATCTTAAAACCATTGAGCAGGTCACCGATTACACGAAAGCGGGCGGTTTCTGTAAATCGTGTATCAAGCCGGGCGGACATGAAGCACGTGAGTACTATCTCGTCGATATCCTCGCCGATGTACGTCGTGAGATGGATGAGGAGAAAATGCGCTCTGCGGCAGATGCGGGAAGTCACGGCGATTTCGAAGCGATGACGTTGGTTCAGAAGATCAAAGCGATTGACAGTGTTGTGGATGAATCGATTCGTCAGTTCTTGATTATGGACGGCGGAAATATGGAGGTTATCGATATTAAAGATTCTCCTGATTATATCGATGTTTATATTCGCTATTTGGGTGCGTGTAACGGCTGTGCAAGTTCAAGTACGGGGACATTGTACGCTATTGAAGCGACACTCAAAGAAAAACTTTCTCAAAAAATCCGCGTTTTACCGATTTAATAGACTCTCTTTACATTCCCGCTACTGCGGGAACCTCTTAGTTAAAAATTCTTATCAAACCAATCGGCTACTTGAGATCGAATCGTATGTCTCAACTGAATCCCTGCAATAAAGTTATTATGCTGCGCTTTGTTGAGCAAGCTGACAAGGGCATTGCGTCGTTTGGAGAGGAATGGATGATCGATTTGTCCCGGATCTCCCATTACGACGAGGCGCGTCTCATCTCCCATTCGGGTTCCGATGAGTTTGAGGGTCGCATTGGTCATGTTTTGGGCTTCATCGATGATAACGAATTTACGTGAAATAGTAGTTCCGCGCAAGTGAGCAATGTCCATCACTTCGATGTTGTATTTTTTCATAAATACTTCGGTCGCATTTTCTCGTTTGACTGAGTTTGTAGTGCCGGTATACTCGACCCGTGCGTCGATGGAGCGTTTGCTTTGGTGCTCGATGGTGAAATTGACGGCCGCATAGAGAGGGTACATGAAGTATCCGAGTTTTTGTTCTTCATCCCCTTTTCTAAATCCAAGCTCCGCCGCCTGATCGTTCGAAGTGACGGTATTTCGGGCGTAAACGATCCCTTCAACAATCCCCTCTTCAACGAGTTCTAATCCTGCTTGTAATGCGACAAGGGTTTTACCCGATCCGGTAGAACCTGAGACAACCGTGACATAGTTTTGGGGGTGGGTCATCATTGCGTAATAGAACTTTTGTTCCAGATTTAGAGGGCGGACGAGTTCATCGCTGAAATGCTCCCCAAAACGGCGATCAAAATCACACCACTCGATTTGGTTGTTAAAGCAAAACGCATGGCGCTGTATCCCTGTTTCATACATCTCAGAGGAGGTGCTGAGTGCTTTTTGGACGAAAGTGATTTGATCGAAGTTGTGATGTTCAATCTCGGTAGGAATGGATGGAGTCTCTTCATACTCATAGGTGTAGGTAAAATCGATTTGTTCGGGTGCCTCGACACTGCTGTTTCGGATGCTTTGGGTTTGAATCCCCCGAATCTCGGCTGCGATACGAAACGACATATCGTTACTGAGGAGTGTCAAATCATAATCGTCGGCTATCTCAGCGATTTTGGCATCATTGATCCCTTTTGGCTCGGAGAAATTATGAGAAACGCGATAGTTTTCCCGATGAACGATAAAGAGATCAATGAGGTTGGCCTCTCCTCCATGCAATGAGCGGTCAAAATTGAGTGCCAGTCGGTAGTAACGGTCATTTTTGCACGCATCCATATCGACATGGTTACGGACACATTCGGGGAGCTCGATAAAGCTGATTGGTTCTCCCCACGCCGCATCGGCGAGACGGAAGAACTCTCGTGCTTGAAACCCCGCTTCGGAGCGCATGTCATCTTTTTTACTGTTGAGTTCAGCTAAAACGATGTTGGTAATAACAATACCGTTGTGATTTTCGTCACTGATTCGTAAAATGTTGGTAGGATCATCTAGGATAACGGAGGTGTCGAGGAGATAGCAATTTTGAGTTGTACTCAGCACAAAGAACCCTTTTTATAGGAATTCTCTATGGTAGTGAAACAAAGCTTAAAGATATTGAAATTAGAGGTAATACCCTTTGATTCCACTCATAGTAGAACCCATGTTGAGTAGTATCATATCAGCTATGACGAGTGCTGCCATTGACTCGGCAACGACGGAACCGCGTACGGCGACGCAGGGATCATGCCGCCCTTTGAGAGAAACACTAACGCTTTCGTTATGGGTGTTAGTGCTCTCTTGATCGATAAAGATCGAGGGAGTCGGTTTGAAATGGACGCGTAAGATGACATCATCCCCGTTGCTCATACCGCCCAAAATCCCCCCTGCGTGGTTGGATTTAAAACCATGCGGGGTGATGGGATCGTTGTTTTGACTCGCACGTAGCTCAGCACTGTGGATACCTTCACCGATTTCGACCGCTTTGACGGCATTGATCCCCATCATAGCTTCAGCCAGTACGGCATCGAGTTTGTAATAAAGCCCTTGCCCTAAGCCCATAGGAAGTCCGCTGATTTTGAGCGTAGCAACTCCGCCGACGGAATCGTGGGCATTTTTTGCTTCCAAAATAGCCGCTTTTTGAGCCTCTTCTACGGAAGGATCGAGAGCATAGATAGGACTGTTTTTTGGATAATTAAAATCGAGATTTTGGGCAACAATACCATGAATAGCGCTGATACCGCTCGCAAACTCGATCCCTAAAGAGCGGAGCATCAGTTTAGCCACTGCACCTCCTGCGACGCGTGCCGCTGTTTCGCGTGCACTTGAGCGTCCGCCGCCGCGATAATCGCGTAGACCGTATTTGTGAAAATAGGTAAAATCGGCGTGTCCCGGACGGAAGATATCTTTGACATTGGTGTAATCGCCGCTCTTTTGATCGGTGTTGTAGATGACCAGCGTGATTGGTGTTCCGGTACTGAGCCCCTCGAAAACACCGCTGAGGATTTCAACTTTGTCCTCTTCTTTACGGGCGGTGGCGAACTCGTTTTGACCCGGCTTACGGCGATCAAGTTCGCTTTGAATAAAGGTTTCATCGATTGCCAGCCCCGCAGGGACACCATCAAGTACACAGCCGATCGCTTTCCCGTGCGACTCACCGAAAGTCGTCATTGTGAAACGTTCACCGAACCGATTCATTTGAGCTCCTTGCTTAACATCTCCAGCGCGATTTGTGCCGCTTCTTGCTGAGCGTGTTTTTTGCTTTTCCCACACGCAGAGGCGTACCGTTTTCCGTCGATGATGACAGCCACTTCAAACTCTTTTTTATGATCAGGGCCGTGAGCGGCGATGAGCTGGTACTCAGGAGTGGTTCCATAGTGGGCTTGTGTCAGCTCTTGGAGGGAGGTTTTGTAGTCTTTGAAAAGTGAATCCAGAGAGATATCAGGGTGCACCAGTTCGAGAAGTTTGATAGTGATCTCTTCTACTTTACCCAAACCGGTTTCGAGATACATTGCCCCCATGAGTGCTTCAAAGGCATTTGCTAGCAAAGAGCTTTTGGTGCGACCACTGTTGTTTTCTTCGGCATTGGAGAGGTAAATATACTCCCCAAGACCTAAATGGAGGGCAAGAGCGGTGAACCCATCTTCATTGACGAGGGATGCGCGCATTTTTGAAAGTTTCCCTTCATCGTATCCGCGAAATTTACTATAGAGGTATTCTCCGACGATAAGATCGAGTACCGCATCTCCCAAAAACTCCAAGCGCTCATTATTGTAGGGCTGTTTGTAGCTTTTATGCGTCAGCGCTTCAATAAGGAGCTCTTTCTTTTGGAAGGTGTACCCTAAGCGTTCTTGTAGGGTGGTTAAGTTATCCATTAGTTATTCAATCCTTTTTTAAATTTTTCCGCCGCTTCTTTGGCGATGATATCACAGCGTTCGTTCTCAGGATGGCCGTTGTGTCCGCGTACCCACACTCCGTTTATTCGATGACCTGCACAAACGAGGAGATATTCCTGCCACAGATCGGGGTTTTTCACCTTGGCGAAGCTGCGTTTAACCCACCCCTCCAGCCATTCGTTAATCCCTCGAATCACATACGACGAATCGGAGATGATGGTGACGTCGCAGGGCTCTTTGAGGGCACGTAGCCCTTCAATAACCCCTAGTAGCTCCATACGGTTATTTGTCGTATGTGCTTCCCCACCGCTGATGATCCGCTCTTTGTCACCGTAGCGGAGAATCGCTCCGTATCCTCCGGGCCCGGGGTTACCGAGTGCCGAGCCGTCACTGAAGAGAGTTATTTTCTTCAAACCGTTCCTTTGAGAGATTCATAATACCCTGAACGCTGTCAATCGCATGGCAGTGAGGACAGCGGTGAAACGGTAAGAACGAGATCGTATTACACTCATCACACGTGTATTCAAACTGCAACGTAGCTTTATTGGTGCCGCAGCGTCGTAGGGCGATGAGGATATCTAGTTCAAATATCGAACTTCCCTCGGATAGCTCCAGCGACCCTCTCGCACTGAAAAGTTCGCGTAGATAGGTGTTGCTTGCAATTATATCCAAATCGAGATTTTCATCTGCTATACGCCACAGCACATCACTGAGCCGTTCGCTGAGGGATTGATCGAAATGGCTCCACGCCAGAATCGGACGGTAGGTGAAAAGCCACTCGAAAATCATGTATCCCAAATGACGATGGTTTTCGTAAAGTTCGATCAGTCGTTGAGCTTTCTCATCGAGAGTGATACGGTGGTCTGTGATGAGAAGTCGGCACTCTAAATAGAGTTTTTCATGGATCGTTTCGGTTGAGAGTTCTTGTAGAGACTCCATCACCTCTAATGCTTTGTCGTATTGCTGCAACTGCTCGTAAATGAGGACTAAAAAATGGAGTGCTTGGGGTGTTCTTGGAGATTTTGAGAGTATTTGGAGAAAGCTTTGGCGTGAGCGTTCTAAAAACCCTGCTTTAAAAAAGCTTTTTCCCAGTAACAGAAGAGCATCTTTTTGGAAAAGAGGGTCTCGGTTTTTCGAGAGGAGGGCATGATAAATCTCGACGCTCTTCTCATAGTTCCCCTGATGCTCAAAACTTTGGGCGAGAAGAAGCCATGATTCACTGGTAAGGGAGTTGGTTTGTACCTGCTCGGAGAGCTTTGCCTCCTCTTCGAGCGATTCGAATTTCCCTAAAAAGGATTCGAGATCACGATGCTCGCGTGATGTTTTGTACCGCCCCCACCAATAACTCAAAAACGAGAGGATAAAGAGGAGGATAAAAAAAACGACAACACCGAAAAGGGGATCGCGAAATTCAATAAAAAAAGTGTCCATGACGTATTATAGCTTTTGAAAGGTTATTTCGCGAATGGTTCGTGTTTTTGAGTCGATTCGGTAGTAGAGCGACGGCTCATCAGGATAAGAACACAGCTCATCGCGGCAGTTTAGTGGGGTGTTTTGCGGTATTAACTCCCCCAGCCCTAAGTGATGTTTATTTTTGATAAGGGGGCTGAGGATATGGATTTCAGAGATCTTTTTACCGGAGGAGTCAGAGACGATATGGGCGATGAGCCTACCTCCTCGCTTCATTTGATAAATCATCTCAGGGTGTTCGGGAGAGATTTGGCTCAGTTTTTCGAACTCAAAACCGCTTAGGGAGGTGCTGATTTGCTCGAATGGAGTATCAGGGTGGATTGCACCCAACCCCTCTTCGCTAATGGTGAGAGAATAGGGTAGGGTAGTGTTTTGGGAGCTACATCCGATGAATAGTAATGCAATTAAAAGAAGTCGAGTGCTCAAAATATCCTCTCCACCATCAGCTGAAGAGAGACTCGCCCGTTCCATTCGTTTTTGTTGACCGTATAGCTGCATGACATTTTTTTGCTTTCCGGACACTCTAAGGTGCGTCGAAACGCGATGAGTTCTAATGTTTTTTGGCTTATACGTGAGGGGCGCAGCTCTATTCGGCTGTGGGATTGATCACTACCGAAGAGTTTGACTGCTACGACGTCGGCTTCACGGATTAGAAATCTCGGGCGGGGATTCCCTTCGCCGTAGGGTTCAAACCGCTCCAATAGCTCTAAGAGCTGAAAGTTGATCATCTCCTGCTCTAGCTCTCCGACAATCTCATTATGGGGGATAAAATCCTCAGGATTAATCATTTTTGCCGCTTCATTGATCCCGTCGCGAAATGCATTTACCGCATCACTGCTCATCGATAGTCCTGCCGCCATTTTATGACCGCCGAATTTTTGTAGATGTGTCTCTTGAGATTTGATGAGGGTGTAGAGATCGACGTTGCCGATACTTCGTCCGCTCCCCTTGGCAATACCGTTATGGATGCTCAAAACGATGGCAGGTTTTTGAAAATGGCTCACAAGCCGTGAAGCGACGATCCCCACAACCCCCTCATTCCAGTGCTCACCTGCAACGACGATGATTGGATCGTTTCGTTCTACGTGTATCATTGCCTCGGCGGTGTTTTGGGCTTCGGTCTCTTTGCGCAATGTGTTGAGTGCTGTGAGAAGTTCGAATTGATGATACGCCTTCTCTGTTGTTTCGGCCAAGAGAAAATCAAGGGCGATGGAAGCGTCTTCGAGCCGTCCGGCGGAGTTGATACGCGGAGCGATTTGAAACGCGATATCTTCGGAGGAGACATTCGATCGGTTTAGAAAATCACGTATAAGGAGAAACGGAGCGAGAGGTGAGGTTTGCATCATATCCAACCCCGTTTTGACAATGGAGCGGTTGATCCCCACCAGAGGCATCACGTCGGCGATTATCGCCAAAGCCAAAAAGGGGAAGAATTGACGCATATCGATAGATAATCCAAGTTCTTGTTTGAGCAACCCCATCAGGAGCCACCCTACCTGTGCACCACAAATCTCTTTGAACGGATAGGGGCAATCACTCTGTTTTGGGTTGATGATGGCGTAGGCATTTGGTAATGTATCACTGGGGGTATGGTGATCGGTGATGATCAGATCAATCCCTCTGCTCTTACACACTTCTGCGGCTTCGATGGCGTTGATCCCGTTATCAACGGTAAAGATGACATCCGCATCGAGACGTTCGAGGACATTTTTAGAGACGCCATATCCGTCGGTAAATCGGTTTGGTATCGTTGTGATTAAGGGATAAGGGATGAGGTCAAAAAAACGCTTAACGATGGCGGTGGAGGTGACGCCATCAACATCATAATCTCCGACGAGGGCGATACGTTCATGGTTACGGATAGCACGTGCGAGGCGTTCGGCACCTTTTTGGGCATCTTTGAGTAGAGTTGGATGGGGGATATCGGAGAGTTTTTCACTCTGCGCCTCAAAACG
>NZ_JAQTYM010000120.1 GCF_028688295.1 Sulfuricurvum sp. | reverse complement strand
TCTCAATAGTAAAATTATGCCGTCCATTTTCGTAGGCGTAGCTCAGCGTATAACCGTGTTTTGATACGATCTTACTGACGATATTCAGCCCAAGACCAAACCCCTCAGAGGTGCGTGAGCGTTCCTGACGGGTAAAGGGGGTGAGAAAATAGCTGAACTCTTTTTCGAGCGGCTTCCCGTGATTGAGTACACTGATACGATTAGAATCCACTTCCAAAATAATCGGAAATTGATCGGCGTATTTCAGCGCATTGTCGAGGAGATTTTTAAGTGCTAACGATAGATAGTGCAAGTCCCCTCTCAACGTAAAATTATCATTGATTTTGACCACTATCTTCGATTCATCGTCAATATACAGTTTCGAAAGTGCTTCCATAACGAGTGTTTCAGCAGTGAATGGTGTTGATTGCATCGTGTCGGTTGCTTGGAGTTTTTCTATCTCCAAAAGTTCACGTGTCAGCTGATCGAGCTCTTTGAACGAGTGTTTTAGTGTCTCGCGTGCACTTGACTCTTCGAGGGCTTCGAGTGCAAACATCCCACGCGCGATGGGGGTACGTAGTTCATGCCCGACATCGCGCAGCAACTCTTCACGTGAAAGGATCATATTCTCGATGGTTTGTGCCATATCATTATAGCTTCGTGCCACCTCCCCTATCTCATCGCGTGAGGCTATGGTGCTTCGGCTGTGATACTCTCCGAGGGCAAAACGTCGCATACTCCGTGTAATCGAGTTCAAAGGGGATAACATCCGCAAAATTAGGATAAATATCACCGCCAAAACAAACATGTCGGCAACCACGAGTGCATTGAGTATCCACCCTTCCCTCAGCACCTCTTGGAGTGTTGTGTCCCGAAGAAAAATATCATCATCGATATAGCGGATATGGAGGATGTATTCGCTCCTTTGATCTTTAAAAATCTCAATCAACCCAAACGTATGCGACTGGCGCATAAGGACTTTTTTGGGTGTTACGGGAGCGATTTTCACCAGATTCAGCGTCCGAAATTCATCCTCTAGCTCATCAGCGGTCGATGTCGCCATCCATCTAAATATCTTACGACCGTCCAAAAGGTATTTTTGAAGAACAATCGCTTCGTATTTTTCGGTATTGATCGTATCGATCTTGTACCCGATACCGACCATTAGGGTCAAACTGATGAGAAATAAAAGTGTGATTTTAGTAAAAATAGACATACGTTAACCCATAAACTTGTAGCCGATGCCCCACACCGATTTAATATAGCGGGGCTCTTTGGCATCATCGCCGATTTTGAGGCGGATATTACTGATGTGCATATCGATAGTTCGGTGTTTTGTCTCATCACCAAGCCCCAAAGAGCCGATGATCTGATCGCGGGAGAGATTTTTACCCCGATGTTTGAGCAACAGGAGAAATATATCAAATTCTACTCGTGTCAAATCGATCGGATATCCCTCCATCATGAGTGATTTATTGGGTTCATCAATCGTAAAATCCGATATAACCAGCTCATTTTTTCGACTGTATCGGCGCAGTACCGCTTCAATGCGGAGCACCAATTCGCGAGGTTCATACGGTTTATCGAGATAATCATCGGCTCCCAAATCGTAACCGTAGATTTTATTGCCGATGTCGGTTCGTGCGGAGGAGATAATAATCGGAATGTCGAGGCGGCTTTTAATCAGTTTGGCAACATCAAACCCGTCCATCCCCGGCAACATCAGATCCAAAACGACAATGTCAAACACCTCTTTCTTTTCCAACAAACACTCTAACGCAGCTTTCGGATCGGCATACGCGGCGGTCTCAAAGTCGTATGATGTTAAAAAAGAGCTTATTAGCTCTTGGAGCGGGAGATCATCTTCGATCAAAAGCACTTTTCTAGTCATTGTCCCACTCCTTTAGATGGTGAATATATCGCCGTTTTTGCTCAGAGCTCAAAACACTATGGAGCTTCTCAAGTAAACGAGTTCGAATCGCAATCGATGCTTTCTCCCTCTCCAAACTTTTTGCTCGAAAGGTTTCCGCATCAAACGACGAACTTAAAAACAGTGCATTGAGTGCCTCTTGATCTTTTTTACTCTGATGGTGGAATCGGCGATTTGAATATTGGTACTCTTTCATCGCCTCTTCAACGATCCGAAGCTGCGACTTTGTCAGAGCCAAATCATGCAGATCCATCGGAAACCGATGATGATCGTCATCCCCATAAGCGCAGAGGGAGAGGAACATCGCCAACACTATAATCCACTTCATGGTAACCTCACTTAGAGCGCTTTAATCGCGCTATCTTCGATTGTCCCCTGCTCTACATCACTATGGCAGGCTTTGCAGTTTGCACGACTTTTAACCTTATCACTTTTAAAAATCTCTTCGGATATATGACGGTGTCTTTTTTTCCAAAACGGGGTTTGCGTTATTGCTATCATATCGCGTTTTTCGAGGCTTTGCACCATTTTGAATGACATCTCCTGAGTAGAGGTTTCTACCGAATGTGCCAAAAGATACTCACGTATGGATTGCTCATCGGCGGGATCTAGCGAAGCATCATCGCCGAAATGGTTCGATAAATCCCCCATCAATACACTCCACCCCTCCTTCGCTAAAAGCGTCGGAGGATAGAGGGTATGGCATGAACCGCATTCATTCACAAAAACAGGGTTGATTTTTGCGTAATCAACCTTTTGATTATACCCCGCGACAATAGGGTTATTCGGTGTACTAAGGGCATAGATGAGAAGTGCGATCGCACCGCCGATACCAAAAGCCGCGAGTATTTTTTGGTACCACGATAAAACAGCACTCTCCCCCTCCATATTTTTGTGTCCGTCGATGATAGAGGTGAGAGTACGATCCTCTTTGTGCAAGAGCCGATCAACCAACACTCCTCCCACATGTGCCGCGATCAAAACCCATAAGAGATTGACGAAAAACTCGTGAATCTCTTCAAATACTTCCATATCCCGAAAAAGCCCTGAGTGCAGAAATGCCAAAACACCTCTGTTCTCCGCAACACCATAGGCAAACATGCCGCTGAATGTAGCAAGAGCTACCGTTATGAGCATCGCGACCATCACATAACTTGCCGCCGGATTATGTCCGATATAGTGGCGTGATGGATTCAATAAGGATAAAAGGTACTCTTTCAATGCGACAAGAGAGAGATTAAAGTCACCAAAACGGGAATATTTCGGCCCCATTATCCCCCACACGATCCGAAAGAGTACTAATACACCGACGGCACTCCCGATCGCGGCATGGGTATTTAACCATCGATCTTCTTCACTGCTGATCCAAGCGGCTACGATTCCTACAACCAACAGCCAGTGAAATATCCGAGTAGGAAGTGTCCATACATATAAGCGTTTCATCGTTGACTCCTATAGTCTATCAATCTTCCCAACGTCCGTAATTAGGGATACGGATTTCACGTTCACGGTAGCTTCCGTTTATTGCTTGGGTATGACAAGCATTACAATTCGCGAAACTTTTGACCTCTGGCTGTGTGAGCATTTTTTTAGTGACTTCTCGATGTTCACGAACAAAATAAGGTGTTTCAGATATCCGTAGAGCTACGGCACCTCTGATGTCTACAACCTGATCTTTTTTAGACGCATGGGATGCTAAATAATTCTGAATACTTTTGTGATCCTGCGGATCCAGTGAAGCATCGGTTCCGAAATGGTTATCCAACGTCTTCATCGTCTTATCCCACGAACGTTTCGGCAAAAATTGCGGTTGATAGGCCATAT
>NZ_JAQTYM010000119.1 GCF_028688295.1 Sulfuricurvum sp. | reverse complement strand
TTTTTGAAATTCATTGCATCTTTCTCCTTATCTCTCTATACTTGATCAAGATTCATAAACCGTTGCCATATTTCATTCGGTTCCCATGATGGAAATATCACTTTTTGTGCTTCCGTAGGGCTAAGACTTCGTGATTTACGTAAGTAATGATATAAAAAAGCTGATGCTCTATAGTTTTTTACACAATGTACCCAGATTTTTTTATCCGAAATACTATCCATAATTTTGATAAATGACTGCAAATGAAAAAGTTCAGGTACATCAAACGGAACAGGAATATGAATATAAATCATGTCGTTGGAGGTAACTAAATGACCTTCTGAAGGTATTACATTTTCTGAATTTGGCATAGCGAGATTAATAACTACATTATAGCCGGCATCAGCGATTGCGGCGAATTCAGATTCGTTAGGCTGTCCTGATGAAGCTATATTTTCGGTAATTTGCATACAATTTAGAATTTCACTTAACATAGCTCTTTACCTTGGAAACGATCCGTTATTAATATCAATCACACTTCCATTGATGTATTCCGGTGATTCGGTAGCGAGCCAGACCATCGTTTTGGCTATCTCTTGCGGATGAGCGAAACGTTTGGTAATGACCGACTTTAAAAATGCTTCTTGTCGCTCTTTGGGTATCACATCCAGCATATCCGTTTCAACGGGACTGGGTGCTACTGCATTAATGATAATTTTTCCCTCAAAAATTTTTGAAAAACTCTTGGTAGCATTGATTAGTGCCGCTTTTGTCATCCCATACCAGATATCAGGATGTCCGATTTGTCCGGCAATCGAAGCATTATTCACGATACGACCGCCAAGTGGCATCTTTTTGGTAACTTCTTCGATCAATTTGATAGGAGCATGAAGATTTAACTTCATCATCGAATCAATCTTTTTAGGAGTGTAACTGTGATGGGGGATCGAATACATCACTCCTGCATTATTGATCAAAATATCAATCGGAGGAAGCGATGTGACAAGCATGGGGATTTCATCCACTTTAGTCAAATCAAATTCGATCTTTTGCACGGATGTATGATCTTCAAAATCACTAAAATCACGTGCTACAACAATAACTACATAACCCAATGCCACAAAGATTTTGGTTGTTTCTAAACCTATACCTTTATTTCCACCAGTGATTAAAACAGTTTTTTTCATAATAAGGCTATCCTATAATTATAACATTCATTTTTTCTTGCTATGTATAAATTTTTCTTTTAGCATCCAACGAAAAACTAAAAAAAGTAATCCAAGCACAAAAACTAATCGAAGGATTAATGTTATTGGATTTGAGATAAATAATAAAGGTATTTTACCAGGAAGTATTAGCTCAAACAATGTTCTAATTTCCCATGTCCCTTAAATATTCTTATCTCATTATAAGTATTTCTTTACTACAACATCTATTGACGGTTCTTTTAGTTAAACTATTGAAAATAAAATTTATTATGTACGACTAAATATCACAAATGGTGCTAAATGACAAAAGATATATTTGAGCTAACCTTTGAAAAAGCAGCAATTGGAATTGCGCATGTCGATACAAATGGAAAGTGGCTTCGTGTAAATACACAGTTATGCCGTTTTCTAGGATACAGTGCCAAGGAGTTGTTTGAGTTAACCTTTCAAGACATTACCCATCAAGATGATCTAGCATTTGATCTAAAACATCTACATCAGGTCCTCCGTGGCGAGATAGAGAGTTTTAACATTGAAAAGCGGTACATCCGCAAAGACGGTACACTAACATGGGGACAATTGAGTGCCTCGTGTGTTCGAGATTCCGAAGGAAAAATTAACTATTTCATCTCCGTAATCGCCGATATCAACGAACAAAAACAGCTCGAATACAATCTAAAAAGAGCCGAGCACCTCGCTAAACTCGGTCATTGGACATTGGATTTACAAACAAATGCTCTCTTTTGGTCTGATGAAATTTACACTATTTTCGAAATCGACCAAAATCAATTCGAGGCAACGTATGAAGCATTTTTAAATGCGATCCATCCGGAAGATCGAGAGATAGTCAATCAAGCCTATATCCGATCACTACAGACACATGAAAGCTATCAAATCGTTCACCGTTTACTACTAAACAACCATAAAATCAAATTCGTTTTAGAACAGTGTGAAACCGTGTTTGATGGAGAGGGAAAAGCACTCTCATCCACAGGTACGGTTCAAGATATCACACGGCTACATGAAACCCATCAGATGTTACTGGAAAGTGAACATTTTTACCGCACCATCGTATCCTCCATCGATGATACAATTTTAATTTTAGAAGACAATATTATCGTTGATTGCAATCCTGCTTCCATATATCTTTTTGAAAAATCTAAACAATCCCTGATTGGGACTAACATTCTGGAGCAACCATTTTGTTTGATCGAAAGTACAGAGCAAACATTCAATCAGTGTTTAATTAATGCTTATCATGGCAATGTGACTCATGTTCAATGTTCATTGCTTTTTAATCGTGACCATAAAACCAATAAGATTGTGGAAATAACATTGGCTAATTACGGTAACGAAACCCATAAACTCATTTTGATAGCCAGAGATATCACGCAAAAACTTGAAGAAGAAAAAATATTTAAGATACATACGCGACAAGCTCAAATGGGGGAGATGATTTCAATGATTGCCCACCAATGGCGTCAACCGCTCGCGATTATCAACGCACTTACCTCACAGCTTAGAATCAAAGAGATGCTCAAAGAGGATGAGGATCCAACATTAATCGCTCAGCTCTCTAAGATTGAGCAACAAAGCCTCTACCTCTCCCAAACAATCTCCGACTATCGCGATTTTTTTCGCCCTGATAAGCCCCTAGAAACTATATTGCTCTCTGACTTAATTAATCATGCACTTGAACTTATCGATCACACCATCAAAAGTAAAGGGGTAACCGTTCGACATTGTGTCAATCATCCTGTCTATGTTGATACTTACCGAAATGAGTTGATCCAAGTCATCGTTTCATTGTTCAAAAACTCATTTGACGCGTTTGATGAAAATGCTGTCACAAATCGTATTATCCAAATCGATATCTATCGTGATGATCTATATGGTATTCTTAGCATCACCGATAATGGTGGCGGCATGACAAAAGAGATATTAGATAAAATTTTTGTCCCTTATTTCACAACTAAAAATCATACAGAGGGGACAGGATTGGGGATGTATATGAGCAGGATGATTATTGAGGATCACTGTCATGGCAAATTAGATGTTTCAAGTAACAATAATGAAACTACCATTAACCTGAAGCTCCCTTATACTAATTTATAACCAATTTTTGAAAGATTTTTAAGATTGGAGTCATCTCCCATTTTTTTGCGTAATCGTAAAATTAGATTTTTAAGAGCACCATCGGACATATCATCTTCGAGGGTGTTTGAAAACACTTCGTAAGGGATCACTTGAGCTCTATTGTGAATCAATAACTCCATCGCATGAATTTCATTTTTTGTCAAAACGGTAATTTCACCGTTCGTATGGAGAAACGATTTTGAGAAAAAATCATACATGATATCATCGTTTATTTTTGCCATCAAAAGTCCCTGAGATTTGAGACGATCTACGGCTAAATAGAGCACTTGGATCAGAGCGTTAAACTCGATTGGTTTACGAATATATTCAATCAGATTCAGTTTACACGCTTCGAGTAAATCAGAGGTCTCAACGGAACCGGAGACGATAACAATCGGAATTTTACTATTATGG
>NZ_JAQTYM010000055.1 GCF_028688295.1 Sulfuricurvum sp. | reverse complement strand
AGGCTATAACCTTTTAGTCAGCAAAGAGCCCATTTTGTAGCTTGAAAAGAATGGATTTTTGTAAAATTAGGTTGAATGTCTGATACGATTTGCATAATTCGTTTTGAAGATCTATAATTGTTCGTAAATAATTCAGCAAAGGATAAAAAGATGGCATGGTATATTGACAAAAGTATTTTACAAACATCGGATGGGAATAAGGATTGGTGGAAAAAAACTTATAGCCCCGCTGATGAAGTTCCAGTTTCAGGTATCTATATATGTACTGGGTGTAAACGAGAAATTACATCCAATAAAGGAGACAAGTTTCCTCCCCAAAATCATCATCAACACCCCACTGGCAATGGAAGCATAAAATGGAAATTAATAGTAAGAACGAATATGGATGGGCAATAAGGCTAAAGCGAACAATCGCGTATGTGATAGCTATCGCGCAATAGGGTCACATCTGGCCTTGAATCGCTAATGGCAGTTCTTGTCTTTTAGACCAACTGTATGAATAAAAGAATCATGCTTGTTTAGAAGTTCAGATAGTTTCATCGGAGTATATCCGATCGCTTCAACACTTGCATTGATGCAGAACTTTTCATTGATCTGTATCGAATGAATATGACCGTGAATATTGATATCACAGTGCTCTTGATCAAACACTTTGGCCAAATAGCGCCAATGGGTATTGTCGAATCCGTCACTTACGATTGGGTAGTGGCTGAATAGAATGCGGACTCCATCTACATCGGCGATATGATAAGCCGGCTCTCCTTTGGCCGGAAAGTCGATTACACCCGAAAATCCGTTATCAAGATAGGTCTGTGCACTCTTATCATGATTGCCCCGAAGGAGATATTTTATACCGTTGAGCTTTTGTGCCCAGATACGAACCGCTTCGCTCTTGAAGGCGAAATCACCAAGATGCAAAACGATATCGTCTTTGCCGACGGTTTGATTCCAGAGCTCTACCATCCGCTCATCAGGTTGATTACCGAGAACGATTTTTCGATCCGGCTCATACTCCAAGACATTCGCATGAGCGAAGTGGGTATCGGCGATAATGAAGATGTCTTTATTGATTGTCATAGCTCGATCACTTTCAATCCGAAACTATTCCTGCTTACCAGTTGTCCGATAGAGTTACAATGGATATCAACTGTTTTACCGTCTTGACGTGTATAGGCACGATGAAAGCGCTGATGTGTATGTCCAAATACCCAATGCTTCATGGAGCCATTCTCCAAATACTCTCTCCCATCGAAGCAATAGAATGCGCGATATTCTTTCATCGCTTCATGATTGGCACTGTATTTGGGATCGATTTGATCAAGTGCGGGCTGATAGTTGTACATGATCTTGAACTGTTCCCACTCCGATAGGGGTGATACGTGGGTCATCATAATGTCACACTCTTTATAGACGGTGTCAAGACGATGCTTCTGTTCACGGAATAGATCATCAAACTTTGCACCGTTGGTGCCGGTTGGATGAATCATATTCGCATCGTTCATTTTCCATCTCCAAATTGACTGTACATCCGCGTAACTTTTTTGCCCGTCATTCATCAGGAGACTGCCGTCATACCACCCGCTTGCTCCGCCGATACGGATACCGTTTATTTCAACGACGGTACCGTCAACGTAGTTGATCCCTTCTTCGGCATCGATCATGGCTTTCATCTCTTCCACCCGTGCACGGCTCGCACCGGCACTGCCTCCATTGTATTTATATCGGGACACGATCGATTTGCTTATCAGATAGTAGTCGTGATTGCCAAAGGTTACCACAACGCGATCGTAGTAGCGTCTCAGGTGTTTGAGGCATTCAAGGTTCTGCGCATTGTAATGGCCGATATCACCGGGAAGCAGGAGAACGTCTGCGGGGCTCGCTTCAAGGAGGGGTCTAAACCTCATATCAAACAAACGTTCATTGACAGGTGAATTTGAGCTCAAATGAAAGTCGAAATGGGTATCGCCGAGAATCGCAAACGTCATTGGAAGTCCTTACTATCCATTGGATAGTTTCTAAGAATATCTTCAAGATGTAACTTACGCATTGCTTAAACCCGATTTGCCGATATTCGGGTAAATCTCAAGCCGTTTGTCCTGCAGACCATTTTTGATCGCCTCATTACGGTATCCCAGTTGATTGGCGAGCATCCGTACTCCATGGACTTCAATATCCTGATTCATATGACTATGGCCATATATCCAAGTATGGGCGGTGGTCTTTTTAAGATACTTCTCGCCGTCGAAACAGAAAAAGCCTGTCACTTTATCGCTGCGATACATTTTGTCCACATACTCGGGATTGATGGAAGGCATAACGTGGGTGATCATCACATCGCATTGCTGATAGACCGCTTCTATTTTTGGTTCCTCGATCTCCCAAAGTTCATCGAAACGTTTAATATTTGGCATGTTATGAGCATCATTCATAGTATATTTCCAGAGATTTCGAACATAATCCATGCAGTGTTCATAGTGCGGGTTAAGATTATGCAATACATACTGACCGTCATACCAAGAGTCGCATCCACCAAAGCGAATACCTTCAATCTCAACGATGTTGCCATCCAAACAATGAACCCCATTAATAGAATTTAGAAGATCACGCATCTCCTGAACTCGTTTGAATGAATTGAGATCGTAATCATCCATCTGGATGCGATTGATAAGATAATAGTCGTGGTTGCCCAGGACACAGATAATGTGTTTAAAATAGATCTCATGTAGCATCTTGATGATCGTATAACTCTGTCCATTGTAATGTCCAAGATCACCGGCTATGATTAACACATCGGCCGGTTTCATTCCATCTGGAGCAAAGATTGGATCGAAGAGTTTACGCACCATTGTTTCGGTAACCCCATATGATGGGAAATAGGAATCAAAGTGCACATCGGAAAGAATGGATACAGATAAAGGTTTCATGGTGTAATTATAACGCGCTGGGTAATGGAAGGATAATTCATGGTCAAAATGTCATGAAGGATAAAGTTCAAGACGTTTATCGCTAAGTGAGCGCTTGGAAGCTTCGTCTCGATACCCAAGCTGATGAGCGATCATTCTCACTCCGTGAACTTCGACATCCTGATTCGCGTGACTATGACCGTAAATCCAGGTATGGGCGATGGTGTGCTTGAGGTATTCCTCGCCGTCGAAGCAAAAGAATCCGGTACCTTTATCGTTCCGGTAATGTTTGTCGATATAATTCGGATCGATCGAGGGCATGACATGGGTGATCATTACGTCGCATTGTTGATATATCGATTCGATCTTTGGCTTTTCGATGTCCCATATCTCATCGAAACGCTTAATTCCTTTGATATATGCTGCATCGTTCATACTCATACGCCAAAAGCTACCGATCCAATCTCCTTTGGTTCGTTTGGGATCATAGAGCCACATACTGTATGCTCCGTCATACCATGAATCACATCCTCCAAAACGGATACCTTCGATTTCGACGATATTTCCATCCAGGCAATAAATGCCATCGATAGAATTAAGCAGGTTACGCATTTCATCTACTCGTTTAAAAGAGTCATGCTCATAACGAGCAGAGATGTTCTGATTGATCATGTAATAGTCATGATTGCCAAGAACGCAGATGATATGTTTGAAGTAGATCTCACGCAGCAGTTTGACAATTGTAATGCTCTGATCGTTATCGTGCCCGAGATCTCCGGCGATGATCAAAATATCGGCCGGTTCCATGCCATCCGGAGTAAAAATCGGATCGAAGAGTTTGCGTACCATCGCCTCAGTGACACCCGATGATGGGAAATGCGAATCAAAGTGCAGATCGGAGAGGATGGATACAACTATTGGTTTCATGCCGCAATTATATAACTAATTAGCAATCTAGTATTCATCAATAATATGAATCAAATTATCTTTGATAGAATCCATTTATCTATGGTTTTTTACAAATATTGAGACATATACATTGTTTGAGAGTGTTAAAAATTTCGTGGCAAACAATCAATGCTTCTCCAATGATCAATAGCTACGCAAGAAAAAACATTATACCTTTCGGTATTTAATCATACCGATCGATTTATTTTCCAAAAATCGATAAAACAATTCTTTACGCCCCAATGTAGCCATATAATCTGCATTATTTGGATATCCACAAACTTCTACTACATGTATTTTTTTATCTCGTATTTCCAAGAAATCTGGGCGAAAACTACATTCTTTCAAAAATTCTCTGGCAGGTAAAGACTTTGATAATCTTCGAAATTCATCCGAAATTGGTTTGTAAAAACCAATATTTGCGTTCAAAAGTTTTTTGGCATATTGTCTTTCTTTGTCACTTTCAACAAAGCAAAACTTTTCTTCTTCATAAAACACTGAATACACATAAAGCCGTACAATTATTTTTTGGAATTTATCCTCTCCTATTTTTTCATTTTTATAAACTGCAATATATACATATGGTCCGGTTCTTACATTACCCTGATTAGTCACTAATTTTACAGTTGCTCTCATGCGAGTTTCATCGATAACGGTATTAACCAAATTAAAATTTTGCCCATTCCATTCTTGCAATTTAACTAAAGCTGTATTTAAGTTTAGGGTTTCTTCGATAATTCCTATAGATAAAAAATGATACTTCGGCATTGAATCTCGTGCCCTTAACTTATTTTTCATACTTTTATTTAATACAGTATCTCTTAATTTTGACAAAAAATGACTTTTAGGAAAAGCACTTATATTTTCTACTTGCTTCTCTAAATTCCATGAATTGAAAGCCCATAATGATGCCTCTACCAAAGCATCAAAACAAAAATGTCTAAAAGTAAACCGTTTTCTTTTTTCTTCATCTATTGCAGTTGTTTGAATTGCTTGAGTTGAAGTGGAAGTAACTATGACTTCTTCAAATATTATAGAACTATACTTATCAGTTTTTTCAGCATATAAACCATTCATATCAATATAAAACATGCAATTTTCGTCATGATAATAATTCGGATTTCTTCTAATCGTTCTAAAATCATTGTCACTAGGTAATCTTGCAACATCAATGATTGGATAGCCTTTTCCTTCTATTTCATGACACATACATCTTAAAACAGCGTTTTCTTCTTGTTTTTGTTTTAACAGGTTTTGCAGTTCAGCATCCATTTTAAAAGTTGTTCTAGAACCAATTTCATATTCTCTATATGGTGTAAATTCAAATTTAATAAGTGTCATACAATTAGTCCTTTTTTTCTAAATATTGTATTTTACCAGTCACTTTATCGCACCATCCATCAATGGCTTCTTCATCTATGTCCTTTATTTTGTGCTCCTTGCGTGTAAAGAGCAAACCATAATTATTCAAAGCATATTTTTTGAATTCCTCTTCTGTAGATTCATTTTGAATATAAGATCCAATTAATTCCTGCATTGTCTCGACAGTGTATTCCTTACTAGAATCATGCGAGATAAAAAGCCATGTCGAAGGTCCCCAGCTAAAATCATGCTCGATCTCCACCAAGTACACGCTCTTCCCACTGTAGCTAAGTTCTCCAAATAGAAAATGCCGAGCTTTATCTTTATCCCCGAATAAGACCGACAAACGTTTTATAGAAGCATGAGATTTATTGCTGACTTTTTTGATCTCGATTGGTCCTTCAAGCTCTAATCCAACGATCCCAGGATACCCCAGAAGTGCCTCATAAAATTGATAAAAACTTGTCAACCGAAATAAATCTTTTTTCCGTTTTTTGTCATTATCATTGACTACTATTCCTCTGCCTAAATTATCATCTCCTGAAGATGCTTCCGGTTCAAAACTTGTACCTATTATTTTATCTACATGTTCATACAAAACATTTACATCATCCGCTTTGTAAATAGTTATCTCTTGAGTTTTAATATCCGGACCAGAAAAATATTCATATGATGTGTTGGTATACAACATGTATAACGCATATTGGTTTGATGGAATACCTGTATATAGTTTGTTGGAACGTTTGGTATTTTTCCTCTTAATAGTTCTTAGTGAAGATGCTGGCAAATCCATCTGCTGCGCGACAGCTGATGGCAATTTTACTTTCGAACTGTACTGTTTATATATAATTTCTTGAAATCCGAATGTTGTATTGTCAGAATGAATATTTAAAACAAGATATTTAGGCTTTCCTCGTTCATCGTCACCAATACATATGTATGATGTGTAAATATCAAATGACTTCTCAATAGGAAATTGAGCTTTAATTTGCTGATAAGGCAGTTTACTATGCGCAGATGCCCGTATATATTTGAATCGACTTTTTGCAAAACTATTGCCAATAAATCTAACTAAATATGGTAAGTTTTTTCTTCCAGCTTTTTTCTTGACATGCAGATAGACTCGTATCTTTCCACTTGGTAGCTCTTCGTGTGTGAATGATCCTTTATAATATAGATCATCTAAAGTTCCCTTCATCAACGCTTCTTTCATAGAACCAGAAAGAAAATAAAAGCGATTGGCAATAGTATAACTTGGAATAATCAAAGTACAGTCTTCCTGAACTTCAACATGCGCATATTGCTTCATGAAAAAATGATTGAATCGACTATCAGAAATCAATTGTACGTCTTTATCAGTTATAACACTAGATAACTGCACCAAAACTCCATGTGATTCTTTATTGACGTTAAAAACGTCATACATAACACTTGGATTAATACCTGTCATTTCCCCATTGATGTAAATATGGCCTACTTTATAACGATACCGTACCAACTCAGGTATGATCTCTACACGAGTATATTCATCTGTTTTTATATTTCTGAAAATTCCTTTGTAGTAATGTGGAGATTCCAGTATATTAATGTCTGCAAGTGCAATAAATTCAAAAGGGTCATTTGGGTAATCATCAAAAAAGGCAAGTTTATGATGAAGAAGATCAGCCAAGGCTGACCTCATTATTATCACTAATTAATGTACATTCTCGTTTTTTGTTGGAAATGACATTTTTAGAGAGTTCATACGTTATAGCGCGCGTGTAGGGATTTGGTCTGCGTGTTCCGACAATAGAGATTTTAGGACGTGATAATACCCCTAAATTTCCTTTGTAATAGAGTTTTTCAGGATAGTGTTTCATACTAGAGAGTTCAGGGATAATAAAGTCAATCGTTCCATTCATGTAAGTTGCTCTTTAATTATAATGAGCCATCTTAGCGAAGAAAAACGAATGGTTTAAAAATATGTCAGATTGTCAGATTTGTTCTATTCCTACCAGTTCTACTTCCCGAAGTATCTCTTTTGATTCTCTAAGGGCTTTGATCGTATCTGCTCTAGGGTGACCGATCGCGATCGCGGTTCCATGGCGTTTTGCTTTTTCAACTGCCTCTTTTATTTGCTTTTTAACGTTCGCTACACCATCATGATGGTCTAAAAAAACATCACGTCCATAGTAACGTAACCCTAATTTCTTAGATACTTCAGGAACTTTTGTTTGTCCGTTTGTTCGACTGTCAACAAAAATCAATCCCTCTTTTTTCATAACGCGTATCAGTTTTTCCATGGCATCAGCATTTGCTGTAAATTTAGAGCCTGTATGATTATTCATATAACGGACATTCGGATAAAGCTGCTTTAGAGTAGAAATACGTTGAGCGATTTTATCTTCTGAATCATCGATACGAAGTGTTACTGACTCTTCATCGTTAAAATCAATAGCTTCCAAAGGTAAATGAACCATAAAATGAGCTTTCCCTTGTGCTAATCGTGCCGATTCTGGGTGACGCGTGCTTGGAGGGAGAAACGACATAACCAATGGAAGACCCGTCGACTGTATCGCTTTTACATCATGTGCATAAGAAACATCATCGATAATAATCACTAATTTCGCACCCTTAGGATCTGTCACAATCGGACGTTTTTGAGGAGGTGGCGGTAATGCTTGTTTATCTTTAGGGGCATATTCATGGTGTGGTTTAACTGGCTCACGCTTCATCAATATCTTCTGTGAATCGGATTGTTCTTTATCTAAAAGCTCTTGAAGTTCTTTTTTAAGACGACGGATTTCAATGTCTTGCGTGTTTTCTTTAGGCTTTGGTGTCGGTATATAACTTTCATCAATCCTTGCAATATCTTTGATTTGCTCAACCAATTGCTGTGTTTGTATCCGCTCTTGGGCAAGTTCTTCTTCTGCTTGAGAAAATCCGACAACGTAACCGATTAATAATGCGATTAGAAAAAGAAGGAGTCCGACAATTCCCCATCCGAGGCGTTGCAATGAAAAGATATGATTAGGTCGAGGTCGTTTACTCATACAATGATAAAGCCTCTTATGATGGAGTGCGTTCAGAGCAAATGCTCTGAAATGAAGAATTAGTTTGTGCTTTGGTTAACGATTTTATTTTTAGAAATCCACGGCATCATTGCACGAAGACTTACACCTGTACGCTCAATCAATGACGCACGAGCATTTGTACGCTCAGCGTTCATACGAGGATAACCTGCTTGACCTTCAAGGATGAAATCTTTAGCGAAACGGCCATCTTGGATCTCTTTGAGGATCTCTTTCATTGCTGCTTTTGATTGCTCGTTGATAACACGTTTACCACTTACGTAGTCACCGTATTCTGCTGTGTTAGAGATAGAATAACGCATATCTGCGATTCCGCCCTCGAACATCAAGTCAACGATAAGTTTCAATTCATGAAGACACTCGAAGTACGCCAACTCAGGTGCGTAACCTGCTTCTGTCAATGTTTCGAATCCCGCTTGAACGAGAGAAACAGCACCACCGCAAAGAACCGCTTGTTCTCCGAAAAGGTCTGTTTCTGTTTCATCTTTAAACGTCGTTTCGATGATTGCTGTACGTCCGCCACCGATAGCAGAAGCATAAGAAAGTGCCAATTCTTTGGTTGTGCCGCTTGGATTTTGTCCAACTGCGATCAAATCAGGAATCCCGCCGCCACGTACGAACTCAGAACGTACGGTATGACCCGGTGCTTTAGGTGCGATCATAGTAACATTGATATCAGCAGCTGGTTTGATACGACCGTAGTGAATGCTGAAACCGTGACCGAATGCGATAGTAGCACCTGATTTGAGGTTTGGAGCGATTTCGTTTTTGTAGATTTCTGCTTGGTTTTCATCAGGAAGAAGGATCATAACTACATCAGCGTATGCAGAAGCTTCTGCTACTGTCATTACTTTGAACCCTTTAGCTTCTGCTTTGCCCCATGAGCTACCGTCTTTGCGAAGACCGACAACAACTTCAACACCGCTATCACGAAGATTTTCCGCGTGTGCGTGACCTTGTGATCCGAAACCGATCATTGCCACTTTTTTGCTTTTGATTAATTCGATATTACAATCTTTATCGTAGTAGACGTTCAATGCCATACAGGTATCCTTAGAGTAAGCTCATAGGCTTAAAATTTAGCGGATTATACCCCACTTTTGCATAAAAATAGTTTAGTGCACCCTTATGTATGTTTGCTAAATACTTCACTAAGGATGCCACAACGATCCCGTGCTACAATTCATCCAAAAAATGGAGTACATTTATGAAAAAATTCAACCTTTTTAAAGAGATTATCGTTGTACCGCGCAATGATTTTATGAATGCGCTCAATGCGAACAAAAAGTTTGCCATTACCCATGAAGGGAAAATCGAATTTGAACCCTTTAGCTCGATGATGATAGCAATCTTTGAAGGGACTATTCCTCCTCCATCACTACTATCTCCCAACCTGCAACGCCCCCTTACCGAAATGTTGGGAAAAGATTACCGGATCGTAGAAGATGATGATCGTATTTTAATCAAGGCATCACCGGCATGGCAAAATATCATCGGCTATAACCGACTTCGTGCCCTCTACGACGACACTACTGCTGATGGAATCGACAAATTTGCCGATAAAGAGTTAGAGCAGATCGGCTGGCATGCGACTGAGTTTAATATCACCTACCGCGAAATCGTTGAGCAGTTTGAAAATCACTGTGATGGGACGATTATTTGTATTGAACAAGAAGAGCCATATCAATTTAGCGGATTAGGGTTTGTTGTTGATATGGAACAAACACGTAAAGTTGCCTATGATTTTTGTGTTTCCAGTATTAAAGAAAAGTTGGCCAATGATCCCGATTATGCAACCCTTAGTGATGATGAAGAGGAAGCGAAAAATTACTTTTTTAGCTGATGTAAAAAGCGCTCTAAAATAATCTTCGCCGAAAGCGAATCAATCCGTCCATCACGCTTGTAACGGATTTCACCCTTCATCAGTGCTTCGGCTTCTTGAGAACTGTGGGATTCGTCTTGATAGGCGATCTCACCGCTAAATTCGACGAGATTCATAAAGTGTGCCACTCTGCGGCGCATTTCATCCTCCGTCGTGCTTCCCATCGGGATACCGACCACGACTGTCGTCGCCTCGTATTCATCCAAAACTTTTTTAACATCGTTGGCGGCTTGATTACGATTTTTCCGCTCAATAGCAGGAAGCGGGGTCACGATTCCCGATCCTGCACTTAGTGCCAATCCTATCCGTTTTAACCCTAGATCAATCGCGATAATCGTTCCCATCATTTCCCCAGACAAAACTGTCCGAACATTTTGTCAAACATCTCATCGAGTTCATACGGTCGGCTAATTGAAGAGATAGAGCGAATGGCCGCATTGATATGAAACGAAAAAAACTCCAATTCACCATCACGAAGTGGTTCATACGCTTCATCAATGGAGCGGACGGCGTTTTCGGTGGCACTGATTTGACGTTGTGAAATGAGCATCATCTCCTCGCCATCATTCTCATGATCCATCAATCCACCTAACGTATCAACTAACACTTGCGTATCTTGTTTACAACTCAACTGTATCGGATGGTAGTGCTCTATCAACGTTGGATCAAAAACTTTCGGTAAATCCGATTTGTTCAAGATCGACACAAACGGCTTTTCGTCACGGTACCGCTCGATAAGATCGATAATGGCACGATCTTCATCGTCGATCTCACGTGAAGAGTCAAAGAGGGCAATAACCACATCAGCATTTTCGATAGCCGCGATAGAGCGCTCTATTCCAATCCGCTCAATCTCATCGTGAGCGTTCCGTATCCCTGCCGTATCAACCAGACGGATCAAATGGGTACCGATACGCACCTGCTCTTCGATCGTGTCACGAGTCGTCCCTGCGATATCACTGACGATAGCACGTTCGTAATCGAGGAGCGCGTTAAGAAGAGAACTTTTCCCGACATTGGGTTTACCGATGATAGCAACTCGAAACCCTTGCATGAGCCCGCTACGTCTTCGGCTTGATTCTAGGGTACGTGAAAGAGTATGTTTGATGTTCGCGAGTTTGACTTCAATCTGATCTACGACATCTTGAGGCAAATCCTCTTCGGCATAATCGATCACCACTTCAGAATACGCCAAGATTTCGAGGAGAGCATCGCGAATCCCCTCGATGTATCCGCGTAACTCCCCCTTCATCTGACGCGCCAGTATCCGTGCGGCATCGTCGCTTTTGGCTTCGATGAGTGCGGCAGTCGCTTCGGCTTGGGTGAGATCGAGCCGTCCGTTTAAAAAGGCTCGTTTGCTAAACTCACCCGGCTCAGCTAAACGTGCCCCCTCAGACAATACCGCTCGAAGCAGTGACTCGGCAACGACATACCCACCATGACACTGGAATTCTACGACCTCTTCCCCCGTAAAACTGCGCGGTGCTTGGAAATAGATCACGATCGCTTCATCGATCAAAGTACCGTCGTTATAATGTAATGAGCTAAGGGTTGCATAGCGAGGTTGAAGCTGACTTTTTTGGGTGAGTTTTAATGCGATTTCGTAAGAGCGTCCTCCGCTGAGGCGGAGGATAGAGATAGAGCCAATGCCATTCGCCGTGGCGATAGCAGCGATGGTATCAGACATTAATATTCGTGGTAACTGTTAATGATGATAAATTTACCACCATCACGGGTAGAACGGATCGCCACATAGCGATCAGGATAACGATCACGAAGTTGTTTAAGGGCGATTTGCACCAATACACCATCCAAGACCTTGGTTTGTGCACGTCCTTCTTGATCAATTATTTCACAAATATTAATAAGGTAACGGGAAATCGACTCTTCTTGATTTTTCAAAAATTCAGCGATCTCAAGACGCAATTGCATTCCATACACCGCATTGATCCAGTTGAAAAGCATATACGAGAGTGCTTTATACCGATATCCCTCTTTCCCGATCATCAATGCTGCATCGGCACCGGTGAACTCGACAAGGAGGGTGTTTTCATCATAGACACTGACATCGACAGCATTGATATCAAAACAGATATCTTTAAAGAGGATGTTAATCTGCTCTTTCACTTCATCAGCACACTCTTGGGCAGAGATTTCGTAATAATCACCCTCTATCTCTGAGGGTTCTTCGAAATCATCAGCTTGCTCATAAAACTCATCTCCTAAAACCAACTCTTCCGGCTCAATTGATGAAGGTTCATCCGCAAATATCTCTTCTTGCGTTTCAAAAACTTCTTCATCCTCTTTCACGGCAGCGCTATGAGGAAGATTAGCGATAATAATGGCTGATTTTTTAAAAAGACCCAATACCCCGTTGGAGGGGAACTGGACAATCTCAACTTGAAGGGCGGTAACCGAACAGCCAAACGCAGCAGCCGCTTCAGCGTACGCTTGCTCTAGAGTAGGTGCTTCAATCTTTTTCATGATGCTTTTCCGCAAGATGGGATTCATGACGAGCCGCACGTGCAGCTTCAAATTGTTTATTTACCAAATACTGTTGCGCGATTGAGAACAAATTATTGACGAACCAGTACAACACAAGCCCTGCGGGGAAAGTGAAGAAGAAGAACGTAAAGATAACCGGCAAAAATTTAAAGATTTTTTCCTGTAACGGATCGGTAAAGTTACTCGGTGTAATCTTTTGTTGGTAATACATCGTCGCACCCATCAAAATAGGAAGGATGAAATACGGGTCCATACGCGATAGATCGGTAATCCAACCCATCCACGGTGCACCCTGTAGTTCTACGGCATTGAGTAATACACGGTAAATCGCAAAGAAAACAGGAATTTGTAAAATCAACGGTAAACACCCTCCCAATGGATTCGCACCGTGTTTTTTATACATCTCCATGACTGCCGCATTCATACGTGCAGGATCACCTTTGTATTTCTCTTGAACCTCTTTGATACGCGGAGCGATATCTTTGATTTTCTGCATTGATACCATCCCTTTGTGGGTCAAAGGGTAAAGGAAAATACGGATTAAAATGGTTAAGCCGATAATGGCCCAACCCCAATTTCCAAAAATGCCATGCAACCACATCAACACTTTAAAAATTGGGGTAGCAACAAATGTAAACCATCCAAACTCAATTGCATTAACCAAGACAGGATTGATAGATTCAAGTGTTTTATACTCTTTTGGTCCGATATATCCATTGAAACCGAAATTCGTCGTCCCCTCTAAAAAACTGACAGGATTATTATTGACATCTCTCTCAACAGTAACTTGTGTTGCTTTATCAAACCCGTAAAAAATCGTTGCGTAATATTGATCAAAAGCTGAAACGAGATGAACATCGCTAAATATTGAACGCCCCTCAACATCACCGTCTTCGAAAATTGTGGTGAGGTTATCGCCAGAATAAACCATCCCACCCACAACCGTCATCATTTGTTCAATAATTTCAGGGTGTTGTCCGAGATAAAGAGAATAACGCTTCTCATTCGAGAGGGAAACTTTTGCGTCATAATGTCCATCTGCGTAAAACGTTAACGTTTTTGTAACCGTTAATTCAGGAAGGTTTTGACTCAGAACAAGGGTTGCTTTCCCCTGTTCACCCAAGGTAATATTCGTCATATTGGTTGTGTAAGCCGTTTTTGCCGCAACATCATTAAGCGCTTCATCTGCAAAACGAATTTGAAGCGGTTTAGCTCCAGTGCCAGCAATCAGTTCAGAGAGTTTTCCATCAGTACCGTTATGTTTTGCGTCACTAAGAATGACCGACGATATACGTCCGAGTGTATCGATTTTAAGGGTAAACTCTTTCGCAGTAATAGTTGTTAACGTATCGGTAGTTACTGTTTTGATATCTGAAACACTAGATGCATTGCTTTCTGATTGCGCTACCGTGGAAGCGGATGCAACGCCATTACTTTCTGAACTTACTTCAGTCGTATTATTTTCACTGTTTGGTGCTTGAGGAGGAAATAGCGTGGTATAGCCTATAAAGAAGACAAAAGATAAAGCGACGGCAACGAGAAGTCGCTGATTGGGAGTAAACTTTTCTAACACTGTGACCCTTTAAACTTAAAATTTTTAATCAGAAAATAATTCTGTTGATGTGGAACAAACCAGTATTTTATCGTATTTATGGAGAGTTCGGAGGGTTTTAACATCGGTTTGTTGATAATCGGATAATCAATACCGCCGGAAAAAAGTTGATTGCACCGCAAAATTCGTAAAAACGTGGAATAAAATGCGCGAGGAAGAGTGTTTCGCTCAAACTGCCACAGAGCATATTCGGAGCATGAGGGGTAGTGACGACACGCACCGCGTGTCACCAAAGAGAAAGAGTGCCGATAAAGCCACAGGAGCTTAAGAAAGAAGATTCTTATCATCACTCACTCCAGCCATGGCACCCGTCCGTTTTAAAACATATTTGCAGTCGCGTCGCACTGTATCGAAAGGGTTGTCAAATAACCCTCTCTTGGCGACAAAAACGTACCATCCATCTTGCGCATTGGGTGAGAACTCATCAAAAAGGGCCCGAAGACGTCTTTTGCAACGATTTCTCACTACTGCATTTCCAACTTTTTTACTGGCCGTGTATCCAACTTTTTTTTCTCCCTTTAAGGGGAGATAAAACAACGCGATGGATGTGCTGTGCGCATTTTTCCCGCGTTGATAAACACGCTGAAACTCACTATGGAGCTTTAGCATCGAAAAGCTATTTAGACAGCCAATCGTTTTCTACCTTTAGCACGACGAGCGTTTAATACTCGACGGCCATTTTTTGTCGCCATACGTGCACGGAAACCGTGGGTACGTTTACGTGGCGTATTATGCGGTTGGTATGTTCTTTTCATAAGCCATTCCCTTTAGAAATTTTTAGCACGCAATAATAGACAATTCTTACTTAAAGAAGGGTTAAGTTTCGTAAAAGCTTATTTAATCTATCCGGAATATGGCCGATATACTCAATAAGATTCAACCTATATAGAGGTATTACTATGACAACTGCAACATCTTATGATGCTTATCGTTCACATGAACTAAGCATTCAAATGAAAACCAGTAGCGGAGATACGCTCTCTTTAAACTTTGAAAATGAACAATCACTCTCGATGAGTAGCAAAACAACGTCAAATTCCAAAGAAGAAGCATTCTCATTCTCGTCGATGCAAGCTTTTTCTTTTACTATTTATAGCAACGGAATCAGCGAACAAGATCAAAAAGAGATCAATGTTTTTATGAAAGAGGCACAGCCGTACATCGATAAGTTTATGAAAGAGCTCGAAGAGCAAAACCAAACTTCACCGATCAATAAGATCGCTTCAGATGTGACAAAACTGATCGGAAACCTCAAAAATAGTGATGAAAATGTCAAAAATCATGCGAAAAAAGGGGTCGTTGATCTCTTTGATAACGCGCTAAAAGAGACGAAAACGACCGAAAAAATGATCGAAGAGGCTCAAAAATTGATGCAAAAAATCATCGACGGGTTTGATAAAATGTTTGAGCCGATGTATGCATAATAGAACGCCAGCGGAGCAAAGCCCCGCTTGGCTACGCTAGCCGCTATGGCACATGTAGCAAAGCGAAAAGCCTAACGAAGTGCTGGCAAACGCTTGCCTCATTTGAAGCAGAAAAAATTAAGGCTTTAAAAAATCTCGCAATGTCGGCATCACCGACTGCCCTTTCGGGGCATTACCCAAATCCAAATTCACTTTGAGTTTCATGTGGCAATCGCGACATTCACGAATCACGGCGTGTTCTGCT
>NZ_JAQTYM010000005.1 GCF_028688295.1 Sulfuricurvum sp. | reverse complement strand
TTCAAGAATCTCAATTTTTTTCTCCTCCACAAGTAGTTCTAAAAAAGCCATGATTTCAGGATAAAATTCATCTTCAATCACTAATTGCATCGTTTGCATTAGAATAATCCTTGCTTGTTTTTATTAATTATAACTGATTTTTTTTCTACAATCGTACCGGAATCCCGTTAGCTGATAGGTAGCGTTTGAGATCCATGATGTCAATCTCTTTGTAGTGGAAAATACTCGCAGCCAGTGCCGCATCGGCACCGTGCTCGAAAGCCTCTTTGATATGCTCCATCGTCCCCGCACCACCGCTGGCGATAACAGGAACATTCACGGCGCGGCTGATCTGCTCGGTGATAGAGAGGTCAAATCCCGCTTTGGTGCCGTCGGCGTCCATCGAGGTGAGGAGAATCTCTCCCGCACCGCGGTCCACGACCTCTTTTGCCCACTCAAAAGCGTTGATCCCAGTATCAACCCGTCCGCCGTTGAGATAGACGTTGTATTGATCCCCCGTCTTTTTCACATCGATAGCGACGACGATACACTGAGAGCCGAAACGCTTGGCTCCCTCATTGATGAACTCAGGTCGCTTAATCGCTGCAGAGTTGATACTCACTTTGTCACATCCGACAGCAAGAAGTTTATAAATATCATCGAGAACTCGTATCCCACCTCCGACAGTGAGAGGGATAAAAACTTCTTTGGCTACCTGCTCGACGATATGAACAATCGTATCGCGTTCTTCGTGGGATGCGGTAATATCGAGAAATGTCAGTTCATCCGCCCCCTCTTCGTTGTACCGTTTGGCAACTTCGACGGGATCTCCCGCATCTTTTAGGCCGACGAAATTGACGCCTTTAACGACACGGCCATCTTTCACATCCAAACAAGGAATGATCCTCTTCGCAAAAAAATTATCCATTTGACACCTTGTGTACAATCATTACGAAAGTATAGTGTGCATTACCAAAAGTAACGATAAAGGCTGTGAATTGATAACCTTCATTCAAATCACCTACAAACAGACATTTTTGTGCTTTAATAGGGGATTAACACTTTATCAGGTACAATCAGCGCAATGCAAAAAGACCGTGCCGCTATCGCCAAGAAAAAATTTGGCCAAAATTTTCTAAAAGATGAAGCTGTTTTAGCCCAAATCATCCAATCGATGCCCGATACGCCTCACCGTATCGCTGAAATCGGGCCTGGATTAGGTGATTTAACTAAGTATTTAGTTGATGTCAAAAGTGTTACCGCTTTTGAGGTCGATACCGACTTGTGCAAGCATTTGAAGCACCAATTTGCCGATGCTATCAGTACCAATACTCTTGAACTCCGTTGCGGAGATGTGTTAGAGCATTGGAAGAGTGAGCTTTTGGATGAACCGTACGATTTAGTGGCAAATCTGCCCTATTACATCGCGACCAACATCATCCTAAAAGCCCTCGCCGATCCGGCGTGCCGAAACTTGCTTGTCATGATACAGCGTGAAGTAGCAGAGAAATTTTCTGCCTCACCTGGAGAGAGAGCTTTTGGAGCGCTCAGCGTGATTACGCAGAGTGTGGGTGAAGCGGAGATCGTGATTCACGTCCCCCCAACTGCATTCGAGCCAGCTCCCAAAGTCGATTCTGCCGTACTGCTCATTTCTAAACGGTCGAATCGTAATGATGAAGGGTTTGAAGAATTTTTACGAGCGGCCTTTACACAGCCCCGTAAAACCCTCCACAAAAATCTCTCCTCGCGCTATGATGGGACACTTCTCATTCAAGCCTTTGAAACGCTTGAGTTAGAACGCTCCATCCGACCTCATCAGCTTAATACCTCTGACTTTCACCGGCTCTACGCCCTTATAAAATAACTTTTTTCTGGGCTTTTAGAGCATCCAAACATACCAAAATATATTACGCTTTTTAGAGCGTCACAAAGGAAATATTATGTCCGATGAACAAACAGGCTCAGCAGCACAACCTCAAGGGGAAAATCGTCAGCGTCGTAACAATCGCCGCCCTTTTCGTAGCCGAAATTCAAATACACCAGTAGGTACAGATACAGTAACTGCTGAGCGTCCTAACACTGAACCTCGTGAAGATAACCGCCCACCGCGTCAAGACAACCGTCCTCCACGCACCGATAACAGACCTCCACGCCAAGATAATCGCCCACCGCGTACTGACAACCGTCCACCGCGTCAAGATAATCGTCCCCCACGCACCGATCGTGTAGAGGGAGCAGAAAATGCAACTGATGCTGAGCCAAATCGTTCAGGTCGCGATCGCGGTCGCGGCGGTCGCCGTGGAAGCCCAAGTACACCGATTGACAACAATTTACGTGACTTTGTCCTCAAAAATCAAGATGCCCATAAAAATCGTCTTAACCCACATTTTAAACTTAATCTCGAGAATAATGAGAAAGTCCGTATTACTCCACTAGGAGGACTCGGAGAGATCGGTGGGAATATTACCGTTATTGAAACCGAAAATGAAGCAATTATCATCGATATCGGGATGAGCTTCCCGGATGAAGAGATGCACGGCGTTGATATCCTTGTCCCAGATTTCACCTACTTGCGCGAAATTCGTAAAAAAATTGTGGCCGTAATCATAACCCACGCCCATGAAGACCACATCGGCGGCGTACCGTACCTTTTCAAAGAGATGCAATTTCCTATTTACGGAACACCGTTGCCCCTTGCAATGATCGGTAACAAATTTGACGAGCATCACATGCGTGATTTCCGCCGTTATTTCAACCCGATTGTTAAACGTCAGGTTTACCGTATCGGAAATGATTTCGATATCGAATGGATGCACATGACCCACTCGATCATCGACTCATCCTCTTTGGCAATCACGACCAAAGCGGGTACAATCATCCACACCGGTGACTTCAAAATCGACCACACTCCGGTAGATGGCTATACGGCTGACTTACACCGACTTGCTTATTACGGTGAAAAAGGGGTTCTTTGTCTCCTCTCCGATTCAACCAACTCGTACAACAAAGAGTGGACTCCGAGCGAGCTTACCGTAGCTCCAGGATTTGATCGTATCTTCTCACAATCAGAAGGTCGTATCATCATGTCGACGTTCAGCTCGAACATCCACCGTGTTTATCAAGCCATTTTGGCAGGTATTAAGTACAACCGTAAAGTGTGTGTTATCGGACGATCTATGGAGCGTAACCTCGAAGTATGTATGCAATACGATTACATTAAGATTCCGAAAAATATCTTTATCGATGCCGAAGAAGCAAACCGCATGAGCGATAAGGATGTCCTCATCGTCACTACCGGAAGCCAAGGAGAGCCAAGTTCAGCCCTCTTCCGTATGGCAATCGGTGAGCACCGCCACATCAAAATCAAACCGACCGATTTAATCGTCCTCTCTGCCCGTGCGATTCCAGGGAATGAGGGTTCAATTTCAGGGATGCTCAATTATCTCCAACGCGCCGGTGCTCGTGTTGCCAATGATCGCGATATCCACGTTTCAGGACATGCGAGTATGGAAGAGCAAAAGTTGATGCTCCGCCTTACTAACCCTAAATTCTTCCTCCCAGTTCATGGTGAGTACAACCACATTATGAAACACAAGGATACTGCGATTACCTGTGGTGTCCCTGAGCGTAATATCCTCTTGATGAGCGATGGTGATAGTATTGAAGTCAACACCAAAATGATGCGTAAAGTTAAAACGGTTAAAACAGGTAAAACCTATATTGATAACCAAAACAATCACCAAATCGAAGACGATATCGTTATCGATCGCCAAAAGATGGCATCTGAGGGGATGGTTATGCTTGTGGCTCAAGTGAGTGCCGCAGAATCACGCCTCCTCTCTAAACCGCTTGTTACGAGTTTCGGTATCGTAGCCGACCGTCACGATAAAGCATTTGCTCAAGAGATGGAAGATGTGTTAGAGCACTTCCTCATCAACCTCAAACCGGGACTTATCGAAAACCCGAAAGCGCTGGAAAATGATTTACGTCAAGTCGTCCGTAAACATATCTACCGCAAAATGAAAAAATATCCGCTTATCGTTCCTCACGTATTTGTTATGTAAGGTGTGCTTCTGCACCCCTTACCCTTTTTAAACTCTTCTTCGCTATACTCTCTCAAACTCTAACAAAGACATTACCATGAAAGTAACCTTACACCACTATACCCCTCTTGTAATCTGTTCTGATGCCATCCGCACATGTTGGCAAAGTTTTGACAAAAGCGATAACGGCGGCGAAAAAGATCGTGATCTGATTGATCGTGTCGGTAATAAATTCAAACACGCCTCTACATTAGAACATCTTGTCTACAACTTTTATCTCGAGGGGATCAGCCGTGCGCTGCTCCAAGAGCTTGCTCGTCACCGTATGGCCTCTCTGAGTGTCAAAAGTACCCGCTACACCCTCAAAGAGCTTAAAGACGAAGAACCGTTTAGTATCGATCACAAAGAACGTGCTGAAAAATATCTTGTTATGACCGGTGTAGAGATGGTGGATGAAATGAGCATCAGAGCGCTCGAAAACCTCCGTTTGGTACTTGTAGAGGGGATTAGCAACGATCGTGCAAAATACTGTCTTCCAGAGAGCTATAAGACAGAACTTACATGGAGTATCAATGCCCGAAGTTTGCAAAACTTTATTTCGCTCCGAAGTGACAAAGCAGCTCTTTGGGAGATTCGTGATTTAGCCAACATGGTTTATAACACCCTTCCAGACGAGCACCGCTATCTCTTCGAAAATTCACTTAAAGAGGAACACACATTATGAAAAAATCTCTATTTTTAGCTGCTATTGCCACGATCGTATTACTCAGCGCCTGTGCCGAAAAACAAGTTGCACTAAACGGGGTTATCTGTCCTGCAGGAAAAACACAAGATCGTATCAAAGCTGATTTTGAAGAGTGTCGCTATTATGATCTCAAAGCGGCTACTGAAGCGTCACGTGCACCTATCACAGTAGAGTGTCAAAAATGTCTTGAAAACAAAGGTTACCGTATCGAGCAATAAATCGTTCTTTGAACGGTTTGTCGTTTTGAAATGAAGGTGGGATTTTAAAAAAAGAGGTCTTCGAGGAGTTATCCCCGAAGTGTTTAGAATTACAGTGCAGCTTTAGCTTGAACAGTAAGGGCAGTAAATGCCGCTGCATCGTTCATAGCGAAATCAGCAAGGATTTTGCGATCAAGTTCGATGTTGGCACGTTTAAGGCCGTTCATGAATACTGAATAGCTCATTCCGTTTAAGCGACAAGCCGCATTGATACGGATAATCCACAATTTACGGAATTCACGTTTTTTCTGTTTACGATCACGAAACGCGTATACGAGTGAGCGCTCTAATTGCTCTTTCGCTTTACGGAAATGTTTGTGGCGTGCACTGTAGAAACCACGTGCGAGTTTCAATACTTTTTTATGACGTCTGCGTCTTACGACACCAGTTTTTACTCTTGGCATTTTTTTCCTTTCTTGACCCGGTTCACTTCAAATATAAATGACGGGGTGCCGCTATGCGGACTTGCCCAGCGTTATGCTGGAGGGTTAATAGGGTTTAGCCTACGATCATCTTTTTGATGTTTTTAACATCAACAGCTGCAACCACTTTTGGTGCATTCTGTCCACGACGAGTTCCTGCATCTTGTTTAGTCAAAATATGACTACGGAATGCAGAACCACGTTTAACAGTGCCGTTTTTCTTTACTTTGAAGCGTTTAACCGCCCCTTTTACTGATTTCATTTTTGGCATCGGCTTGATCCTTTCGCAAAAATTCTCTAAACGAGACGCGGATTATACCATAAATTAAGAAAAAATTAGTTTATATTGAAAGTATTCTGAAGGTGTGTACGGGAAAATCCCGCACAAATGTAGATTATTTTTTATCGTCTTTTTTCGGATGGATCATCATATTACAATAACGCCCTTCCATGGCAGGTGTTTTATACATCATACCGATATCTTCAACCATCGGCCAAACGCGTTGCAAAACAGCAACTGCGGCTTCAGGGTGTGCCATTTCACGTCCGCGCAAGAATACGCGGAAATGGACATGTTTTCCCTCTTCGAGGAATTCGCGGGCGTGTTTTACTTTATAGCTGACATCGTTTTCAGCAATTTTGACCGAAAGCTTGATCTCTTTGACCTCAACTTTGGTTTGCTTTTTACGTGCCTCTTTTTTCTTTTTCTCTTCTTGATAATGAAACTTACCGTAGTCCATGATCTTTGCAACCGGAGGTTTTGCATCCGGAGAGATCAATACGAGGTCAAGCCCCAGTTCGTTGGCTTTAGCCATAGCCTCTTGAATCGTAATGATCCCTAATGCTTCACCACCATCTACTACACAACGTACCTCAGGAACGCGGATATCCTCGTTCATTTGGACTCGGTCTTGTTTCTTAATCAAAAATGTACCTCATTAATTTTTTGTTTTACCATTGCGAGGAAATCCTCTTCGCTCAGGTTGTATTGCTCGCGTGATCTGCGATCGCGTACGGCAATACTTTTGTTGTTTACCTCTTCATCGCCTAAGACGATGATCATCGGCACACGTCCTTTTTCCGCTGTACGAATCCGCTTATTGAGACTTTCGTTTTTATCGAAAATTTCAAAATCGGCACCTAAATCGATCAGTTTATCGGCCAATTCACGTGCGTACGCTTCGTGCGTAGGGGCAATCGGAACGATTGCAACCTGCGTCGGAGCGATAAACATTGGGAACTCCCCAGCGTAATGCTCCGTCAATATACCAACAAATCGCTCAAAAGAACCTAAAATTGCACGATGAATCATTACCGGCTGTATTTTAACGTTCTCTTCGCCGTTGTATTCGAGCTCAAAACGCATCGGAAGGTTGAAATCGAGTTGGATCGTACCGCACTGCCATTCACGTCCGATAGCATCGGTAATTTTGATATCAATTTTAGGACCGTAAAACGCTCCGCCCCCCTCATCGATCTCGTAAGCAAGGTTATTTTTGTCCATCGCCGTCTTAAGTGCGTTGGTTGAAATCTCCCAAACCGCGTCATCTCCGACCGCTTTTTCAGGCTTGGTCGAGATCATCATTTTGTAGTTAAATTCAAATGTTTTCATGATTTTATCTACGAAATCAACCACTTCGATAATCTGCTGCTCAATCTGATCGGCCGTACAGAAGATATGAGCATCGTCTTGGGTAAATTCGCGAACACGGAACAATCCGTGAAGTGCTCCCGTCATCTCATGACGATGAACGACCCCGTATTCAAAATATTTGAGAGGAAGGTCACGGTAGGAGTGCAAATCATGCTCGTACACTTTGATGTGACCGACACAGTTCATCGGTTTAACCCCGAATTCTAGCTCATCAATGTTGGTGAAATACATGTTTTCACCGTAGTTTTGATAATGTCCCGACACTTTCCATAAATCAGAACGGAGCATTTCAGGACCTCGCACCGGCTCATACCCACGTTTACGATGTGCTTTGAAAAGTAATTGCTCCAAACGTGAACGCATACGTGCCCCCGCAGGGAGCCAAATCGGGAATCCCGCCCCGACCTCTTCACGGAACGTAAAGAGTTTCATCTCGGCACCGATTTTGCGGTGGTCTCGTTTTTCCGCTTCCGCCATTTGATCCAAGTATGCTTTGAGTGACTCTTTATCGGCAAATGCGATACCGTAAATACGGGTAAGCATCTCGTTCTTGCTATCACCGCCGAGATACGCACCCGAAATTTTGGTCAGTTTGAAATAACGGATCAATCCGACGCTCGGTAAATGAGGCCCTCGACAAAGATCTTCAAACTCACCTTGTTTATAGATCGTCACGGTTTCCGATGGAATACGATCCATAACCGCTTGTTTCAAATGGTCATTTGCAAATTTTGCGCGAGCTTCCTCTTTCGTGATTTCGTATCGTGTGATCTTCTCTTTGCCTTTGGCAATATCGAGCATCTTTTTTTCGATCGTTTTCAAGTCTTCTTCATTGAGCGTTTCGTTTACTTTGAAATCGTAATAAAAACCCTCTTTGACAGTAGGACCGACGAAAAATTTAGCATCGGTGTAGAGTGCTTTGATCGCTTCTGCCATCAAATGCGCACAAGAGTGGCGAAGAACTTCGAGAGAATCGGGAGAGTTATCGTAAACGATCTCTTCACCCGTAATTCCAAGTGCTTCTGCCGTTTGTAAATCGATTATTTGATCATCATGCTTAAGTGCAATAATATCCATAAGGGTGTCCCTCGTTGAGAAAATATCGCGGATTATACGGGATTGTTGATTGGTTTACGATTAAATAAATAAATTTTGAGGAAAATTAAGGAGAAATGGTGGTCCCAACAGGACTCGAACCTGTGACCACTACCTTGTCGAGGTAGTGCTCTACCAACTGAGCTATAAGACCATCACGTATTGTAAGAGTGAAATTATATCCGCGTGGAAGTTAAAAGACACTTAACTCTTACACGACTGGGGACGGAAGTTTAAAATCAATAACCATACAACGGCAATATCTATCATCACATCGGCAAAATTGAACACAGCAAAATCGAATCCGCAATGCCAATAGACGTAATCGACTACCCCACCGTGGATAAAACGATCGTATACGTTCGAAAAACCGGCACCTATCATGATTCCAACAGGGAGGATGTAGCAGTTTTTTTTCAGCCATAACGTGTATCCGACAACACCTGCGAGTAATACAAGCTGTATCCATTTCAGTCCCTCTTCCAAAAAGGCAAACATGGAAAAAGCAACACCACGATTGTAAACTAAGATAAGATCGATGCACTCGGTGTAATACCGAAAGCCCTCAACAAACATCCATTTAATATTTTGATCGATAATGAAAATACCTAAAGCTGCTAATAAAAGGATGGCAAGTGTTTTAAGCATTAAGTACTTTCTCGAAAAAACCAACTAACTTTTCCATTGCTTTTTCCATTACTTTAGCATCTTTGCCCTCTAGTAGAATACGAAGTTTATTCTCTGTACCCGAGTAACGGATCAGATGACGTATATGCAACGCATCAACAGCTTCAAGTTCAGTATTAAGACCCTCGATTTGATCGAGAGGTTTTTTATTTTTTACTTTAATATTGACCAATTTTTGAGGATAAAGCTTAAATGGACGAAGGACTTTGCTCGCTTTTTGACCGGAAGTGAGGAGAAGTGCCAAAATTTGGAGCGCACTCACCAATCCGTCACCTGTTTTGGCGTAATCGTGCATGATAATATGACCGCTTTGCTCTCCCCCGAAGTTAATACCGTTTTCACGCATCACTTCCAATACGTATTTATCGCCGACGTTTGAGCGGAAAAGCTTCAAACCATTCTCAGACATCGTGTCTTCTAACGCTTGATTACTCATAACAGTAGAGACAATTCCATCCCCTTTGAGCTGACCGCTCTGGTGTAAAAAGAGTCCTAGTGCTCCGAGGATCTGATCACCGTCTACTTCGTCCCCTTTTTCATCGACAACGATAAGGCGGTCAGCATCTCCATCGAGAGCAAGACCTATATCGGCGCGATACTGTTTCACCGCTTCACGCAAATCTTTCGTATGAAGTGCTCCGCACCCTTCATTAATATTAAAACCGTTCGGTTTATCATGCAGTACGATCACTTCTGCACCTAGCTCTTCGAGTACCGTTGGCCCCACTTTGTACCCTGCACCGTTTGCAGTATCCAAAACGATGCGCAATCCTTGCAATGTTAATTCACGACTGAATGAGTTTTTGAGCTGAACGATGTAGCGACCTATCACGTCATCGATCCGCTTTGCGCTGCCGATTTTTTTACCTGTAACCTGTCCCTCTTCTAGACGAGCTTTGTCATGGGCGATTGCTTCGATTTGTGCTTCGATCTCTTCGGAGAGTTTGTTTCCATGGGCATCGAAAAATTTGATTCCGTTATCTTCATACGGATTATGGCTAGCAGAGATCATAATCCCCGCATCACAACGCATATTTTCCGTCAAGAATGCAATGGCAGGGGTAGGCATCGGACCGATTTGGACCACATCGTATCCCACTGCGGTGAGTCCGGTGACAATTGCATTTTCGATCATATAGCCGCTGCGCCGCGTATCTTTTCCGACTAAAATCTTTTTCGTACGGGAGTGGGCACTAAAATAAATACCTGCCGCCATCGCAACACGCATCGCCAATTCAGCAGTTAAAAATGAGCCCGCTTCCCCCCGCACTCCATCGGTTCCAAAAAGTTTCATAAAATTTTCTTCCCTTTAATAATTAGTTTTTCTTTTTTATTTCAGATTCTATAAATTTTAACTTAAATTTAATTCTCTTTAAGATAGTATTCTACCCTAAAAAAAATTCGACAAGGATAAATGCCATGGCAAACCATAAGTCAGCATTAAAACGTATCCGTCAGACGGAAAAGCGTACAGAACGCAACCGATTCTATCGTACACGTATTAAAAACATTGTTAAAGCAGTTCGCACTGCTGTTGAAGCCGGAAACAAAGATGAAGCGAAAGCCGCTCTTGTTATTGCTAACGCCAACCTTCATAAATACGTTAGCAAAGGTGTCTTGAAAAAAGAGACTGCTGCACGTAAAGTAAGTCGTCTTCACCTCGCTGTTAACGCTATTGCAGCTTAAGCCTAACCCTTCGGGGTAGCTTTCCTTCTTTAAAACATTTTCTCAAAACGCCTCTTTTAGGACATACTCATGTTATCCGACAAACTTACCCCTTTTATCAACCGCTACAACGAACTAACCGAACTTCTCAGTTCTCCCGATATCGGAAATGACATCAAACGGATGACCGACCTCTCTAAAGAGCAGTCTTCTATTCAAGCAATTGTCACCAAAGCAACCGAATACAAGAAACTCCTTGACGATATCGAGGAAAATAAATCTCTCGCATTTGATGCGGAACTCGGTGAGCTAGCTAAAGAGGAATTAAGAGCATTAGAACCAATGATTGAGCCCCTCGAAGATGAGATTAAAAAACTTCTCATCCCAAGCGATCCCAATGACAAACGAAATATTTATATCGAACTTCGTGCTGGTACGGGTGGAGATGAAGCAGCAATTTTTGTCGGAGATTTGTTTAACGCCTATGTTCGTTATGCGGATGTCAAGGGATGGAAGATAGAACTTATGAGCAGCAGTCCGAGTGATGCTGGTGGATTTAAAGAGATCATTGCCCTCATTAAAGGGGAGCAGGTTTACTCTCGTCTCAAATACGAGGCGGGAACGCACCGCGTACAACGTGTCCCTGCAACCGAGTCTCAAGGACGGGTTCACACTTCAGCAATTACGGTAGCCGTAATGCCGGAAGTCGATGATGTTGAGGTTATTATCAATGAAAATGATCTCAAAATTGACGTTATGCGCTCATCCGGTTCAGGAGGGCAAAGTGTCAATACAACCGACTCAGCGGTCCGTATCACCCATCTCCCGACCGGAATCGTCGTCACCAACCAAGATCAAAAATCCCAGCACAAAAATAAAGACAAAGCGATGCAAATTCTCAAAGCTCGTATTTATGATATGCAAATGCAAGAGGCAAAAGAAAAAGAGATGAGCGAGCGTAAAGATCAAGTGGGAACAGGAGATCGCTCAGGGCGCATCCGCACCTACAACTACCCTCAAAACCGCATCTCCGATCACCGCATCACCCTTACCCTCTATCGACTTGAAGAGATTATGCAGGGTGGATTGATGGACGATATTATCGAACCGTTGATCGCCGATACTCAAGCGCAAATTATGGAGAGAGCGGGATTATAAACTATCCCCGTTCGCCCTGAGCTCACGTGCCCTTCGGGTATGTCGAGGGGTAAACGTTCATGGTTCGACAAGCTCACCACGAACGAAACTTTTTTTATTCTCTCCAGTAAGTCTCAAAAACCCCTTTCACTTCCCCTTTGAACGTAATCGTCCCTTCATCCAGTCCCAAATATAACGTCTCTCCGCTTTTCGGATAGACACGAGCATTATCCGCAACCAAACTCTCAATTGAAGCACGATAAAAACATGCCGCCATCCCTGTTCCGCACGCCAGCGTCTCATCTTCTACCCCGCGTTCATAGGTACGAACACGAATCGAACCATTACTTTCAACGTATGCAATATTGACATTAGCATTGTATTTGTAACGGAGTTCTCTCGCCATCGCGATATTAAAATTTTCCATATCGGCATCAAAGGTGACCAAATGCGGCACACCCGTATCGATAAGCCACCATGTCATTTCATGTTCAAAAATTGCATCATTGATAACGAGGGGAGGAGTCAAATCGCTTTGTACCACATCCCCCTCGACACTCGCTTTTATCACCCCAGCACCCGTTAAAAACTCCATATTCTCACCTGCGAGTCCAAAACGGTGAGCATAATGGGCGCACGCACGGCTTCCGTTTCCGCACATCGAAGCAGTCGAACCATCGGCATTGTAAAACTCCCACTCGAAATCATGGCTTTCATGAGGGAGTAAAACGATCAACCCATCCGCTCCGATGCCGTTTTGACGATCACAGAGAATTCGGGCAAGTCCAGAGCGATCTGCTCCATGAAAAGCATGAAAGATGACAAAATCATTGCCACTGGCGCAGTATTTGGCGATTTGTAACATGGGGTATTCCTTTATAATTGCGGTAATTATACCTTAGGAGCGGGATAGAGTAATTTAATAGTGTCAACAAACTGTTCACACTCACGCTGTAAATGTTTGAGATTAGAAGAGTTATCGATCACCCATGTCGCGCGCGCTTTTTTTTCATCAATGTCCATTTGACTCTCGATACGGCGTAACGACTCCTCCTGCGAAAAACCGTTACGTTTCATAAACCGCTCCAATTGCAACGTTTTTGGAGTATAAACGACAACCGAATTGTTGATAGGATACGACGAAGTCTCAAAAAAGAGGGGAATATCAATCAGATAGGGATATTTGAGACGATCTTGTTTTTCGCTTTGCTCTTCGATGGCAGTACGAATTTTAGGATGAAGAAAAGTTTCCAATTCTTTTTTCGCTTCCGGATCAGCAAAAATGATTTTTCCCAACGCAGGGCGATCCACTTTTCCATTTTTAACAAACTCATCACCGAATCGTTCCACTACCCAGCCACTGTTTTCATCCAAAATACGGTGTGCTATCGTATCGGCATCGATGATACGAAGACCGTTTAATCCCAATAAAGAGGCGACAGTACTTTTCCCTGTCGCGATCCCCCCAGTGAGTGCAATGGCATATTCAAATGCCATTAGTTGCGTATAATCCCGAGGTAATTTTTGCGGATGTACTGCGGCATTGCAAAGACTCCGATATGGACATCGCAGTTATAAAACTGTTGTCCCTCCAGCAAATCACTACGTTGTAAAATTAGATCCGCCGTCGGATGGTACTCTTTTGAGCATAATAGCAATGTTGCACCATTCCCATCATAGTAAGGCATAATAATTTTAAAGTAGTTCCCTAAAATCTGCATGAGTTTTGTATTGCCAGCCACATCATCAAGATCGGGATGCTTGCACACCATCAAAGCATCGTCTTTTAAAAGTCGGTTCACATGGGCAAATACTGCGCTATCATCACTAAACGTATCTAAAAGTAACACATCAGTACTGTTATCGGTAACGTTACGCAATACAGAAAGAAGATCGTTCGTATCCGCGTAGATCGTTTCAACATCGCGGTAACGAGCCAATTCACCTTTTAAAAGATCACGTTGATCGCTTAACACCATCACGGTGCTGGGATTTTTGTGGGTACAAAGTGCGACATGGGTCATCATTTCGGGAGTGATAAATGTTTTCATTAAATGGTTCTCTTCTCATAAGTGGGAATTTTTCAGCGATTGTAACACGCAGAGATTAAAAAGGTTTGAATATTCTATTTATACTCGGCAGTTAAAGGTTAACTCCTCCTCTTTAGCTATAATTTCAACCAATTATTTCTATAAATTGAGGAGCAACTATGTGTGCTGAAAAAATTCAACGTTTTTTAATGGCAATCGTATTAACACTTGCGATGGTATTGTTTGTAACAGGTCAGATACAACTTGCTGTAGTCATTCAAACATTAGTAATCGTCATGGTCATCGTATGGGCATTTACCGATTTTTGTCCATCGTTATGGGTTTTCAAAAAAGTTTTCGGCAAATGTCCGCAAAAAGATTAATCCTCTAAATTTCCCCTAACCACTCATCTGTTATAATTTGCACATTATAAACAGATGAGGGACTTCATGAGCCAAATCAGCTACAAAGATGCCGGTGTCGATATTGACGCCGGTAACAGTTTTGTCGAAAACATCAAACCACTCGTTAAATCGACAGCAATCCCCGGTGTACTCGGTGGAATCGGCTCATTCGCAGGGGCGTTTGAACTCCCAAGCGGCTACCGCGAACCGGTAATGCTCGCAGCAACAGACGGTGTCGGAACAAAACTCAAACTTGCTATCGATTCGGGTATTCATAATACTGTCGGAATCGATTTAGTGGCGATGTGTGTCAATGATTTGATCTGTAATTTCGGAACACCCTCTTTTTTCCTCGATTATTACGCAACCGGAAAACTCGATGTTACTGCTGCAACAGCAGTTGTCAGCGGTATTGCTGAGGGGTGTCGTCAAGCCGAATGTGCCCTTATCGGTGGCGAAACGGCAGAAATGCCGGGGATGTACCACTCCGATGATTATGATTTGGCAGGATTTGCCGTCGGTATCGGAGAAAAGAGTGAACTGGATCGCTCAAATAAAGTAGCGGCGGGTGATATCCTCATTGCATTACCGAGCTCAGGTCTCCACTCAAATGGATTTTCATTGGCGCGTAAAGTGTTATTTGAAAAAATGGGGATGAAGTTCGAAGATGCGTTCGAAGGAAAACCTTTGATCGAAACCCTTTTGACGCCGACACGCATCTACGTTAAAACGTTCAAAGCGCTCAAAGATAAAATCCAAGCCCTCGCCCACATCACAGGTGGTGGAATCGTCGAAAACTTCCCGCGCGTTCTCCCTGAGGGGCTACGTGCGGTAATCACCGAATCTTCTATCCGCGTATTGCCGATTTTCGAGCTCATCGGACAGCATGTTGAACGTCATGAGATGTTCCGTGCGTTTAATATGGGTGTGGGGATGATTTTGGTTGTTAAAGAAGCTGACGTAGCCGATGTATTGGCTGCAACCGATGGATACATTATCGGTCATCTCGAAGCAGGGCAACGCGAAGCAGTCCTAGTATAACTTTCTCTCTTTCCGCACTTTGCGGAAATCAATCATAATTCAATTATTTTTCCCCCGAAACATACCTAGAGCCACTCCGTAGGCAGTAGTGCCGAGAGGAGTGTAGCGTTCTGTTGAGGGGGGATTTTCTTTTGCGTACTTTTCTTTTCTAAAAAGAAAAGTACATCACATTATTATTTGAGCATATCCGCTCTTGGGAAAGTAAACGTCGATTGACGTGTTACCGCCACTTTATCTTTCGCATCCACCGCATACGCATTAATCGTAATCGGAATAACCGTATCTTTTCGATCGTCATTCACAAGAATTTCATCTGTATAGAGAACAACTACTTTCTTCTTAACAACACCCGGTTTTACTTTAAACGGTTTTTCCGGTTGGGCAATCTTAATCTTGCCTTCCATTCCTGCAGGGGCAACAATGTCAAAATAATATTCATGATCTTCGTTCAACGTATTTTGTAACAAGAACGTATACGCATTATCCACTTGTATTTTTCCCTCATCATTTTGATGAACGGCATACAAACGGTTCTCTTTATTGATGTTAAGAAGCATGTACTCTTTTTTACTTCCCATCATCCCTAAAATAATACTCACGATCACCAAAATGGCAATATAACCCAAGATTTTTGGACGGAAGTAATGTGTTTTACCTTTCATATAAAGGGTCTCTTTTTCACTTGACCACTCCACAAGACTCGGTTTTCCGAGTTTACCCATAACTTCAGTACATGCATCAACACACTCTAAACAGTTGATACACTCTAGTTGAAGCCCGCGCCGGATATCAATGTGGGTTGGGCAGACGGTCACACAACTCTCACAAGTTGTACACTCAGCGTTTGTATTGACGGCTAGAAGATCTTTTTGTTTCGTAAAGAGTTTCTCTTTTTGGTCATTATAGATATCACCACCACGGTTCGGGTTATAGATTGCCATAACTGTATCATCATCGTACAAAACCGATTGAATACGTGAATAAGGGCAAACATAGACACAAAAATTCTCTTGTAAGAAAATAACGTCATAGACCAAGAAGAGAACAATCCCGATAATAGAACCCATCAATACCGTATGTTCCATAGGGTTTTGCAGATATGCAAAGAAATCCTCAGGGGGTACAAAATACCACATTAAATCTGCTGCAGCAATAAAGGACAATCCTGTCCAGATCAAAATAGCGACCAAACGTTTTAGCTTATTTTCAAACTTCGAATAATCCGGTTCTTGCTGTTTGTTTTTAATCCGTTTTCGAAGCCCCAAGAGTTTCGTTTCGATTAAATCACGATACACGACGCGAAAAATCGTCTGTGGACAGATCCATCCACAGAACACACGTCCTCCCAGTACCGTAATACCAAAAACACCTACGAATAAGATAATCAACAAAAATGGCATTAAATAAAGCTCTTGCATATCAAACTGAATAAACATCAAATGAAGTTTCAGCTTATCAAAACTGAGCAAGAAGAGATGATTACCATCTATGGTAATCCATGGTGCTGCTAGAGCAAAAAGGGTTACAAGGGCATAAAACCAATAACGTTTAATACGCCATGCGGTCCACCCTGCCAAATATTCTTTCCCTTTAGGGGAGACTGTTTCTTCACTCATTATACGACCTCCATCATACAGTTAGTTTTTTACGTTAATTTTCATCGATCGGACACCGAATGGTGCTGATCACCGTTGCTTCTGCATCACCATCATCATTGACTCCAATAACGCCACTCACAACTTCTTTAAGTTCCCGTGATTCAATATAATCTTTAAGTGAACTTCTACTCACCCCAAGAACACGTGCAATTTCACTCACACTACGTCGTTTTTTCAACAATTCAAGAATCTGTTCCAAATACATATCAAATTTTGACGATGATTTAGATCCACGCGGGCGGCCAATCCCTTTTTTTGCATCATCTTGAATAATTTGGCGCAATTGATCAATAAGCCCCAAGACAACCATTGTATCACTTTTACGATCGATAATCACTCCCGGCTTGACAAAATGAATCGTATTATTGTTTTTTAAAAGACAGCTAAACATCTGCACAACATCTTCGATACAGCTACTTAACGTCCATGTATCGTAAATAATTAACGTATCCCCCTCTAAAGAGCGGAAGAACCGTACCACTTCGTGACGATCCGTTAACCTTTTATTTTGTGAGGTTTGATCTACGAGCTCTTCATTGATCATAATAGCTTTTTGATCAGCATACCCATTAATCAATTTAAGCTGTTCATAAACACCATCAAAATCTTTATCAGGACGAATATAACTTACAGTCATTGTATGATTAAATCCTCTCTTCTAGTTAATTTCATCGTCATTTTAACCAATAATGACGACTAAAGTCAATAGATTTAATTATTATTTCGTCATGTTATTTTGATCGAGGATAACTACTTCGCATTGAAGTTCAATATTAAACTCCCTTTGCACCCGCGTTTGTGCTTCTTGGATCAGTATGAGAGCATCCATATATGTCCCTCCACCCATGTTGACGAGAAAATTAGCATGTACCTCACTAAAGGCCATCGCACCTTGACGTATCCCTTTTAGACCAACCGCTTCAATCAGTCGTCCGGCATAATCACTCGGAGGATTTTTAAAACAGCTCCCTGCACTCGGATCATTGGGCTGATTGGAACGCATTTGTGAAAACATCTCATAACGCTCTAGCGAATATCCACTTTGCGCTTCAAAAACCGCTTCAAAGACTACTTCGTTGATAGAGGTTTTGCGGTATCCGTATTCAATGTCGCTTTTTTGCTTCCATCCACTTTGAGTACGGATAGCGATAAGATGGTTGAATATTTCATACTCTTTGAGTCCTGCGTTCATTTTCAACATCCCACCCAGTGTTCCTGGGAGTTTGGAGAGGTACTCAAAATGGGCAATGTTATTTTTTTTGCAAAAGGAGACAACTCTCCCCCCTGGGGTTGCGGAACCGATATGGAGACCGTCTTCTTCAAGGCGGATAAAATCGTACTCTTTGGAAAGGATCATGAGCGGAGGTGGTGTTGGGGATACGAGAACGTTATTGGCAGCGCCAACAATTAAATGCCCCACTGGGACTACATCATTTTCAATGAGCGCTACCTCAACAATTGGGCCGATACGAATAGAACTGAACTTGGAAAAATCGATAGTTTTGGTATTCATTGCACAAATGTCGGAATCATATTAAACATCCGAATCGTAAAATCTTGCATCTCATTCATCATCCATGGCATCGTCAGGATAATCACAATAACAACACCAATAATTTTCGGAATAAAACTCAAGGTCATCTCATTGATTTGGGTAGTTGCTTGAAAAATACTCACCGCAAGCCCTAAAAACATACCCACCAACAATGCGGGAAGCGCCAAGATCAAAGCAATTTTAAACGTCTCGATTCCTAAACCGATCAATTCTTCTTGCATCATCTTAATGTCCTTACAGCATCGGAACTCGTCCCGATAGCTACGCTAACACTAGGTTCCCTTTGGCAGAGGACCCGCGTGCAGTAAACCGCACTCATTACGAATACCTCAAATCAGTGTATTCCAACGGTAGCATAAAGTCTCTCGGATTGATCTTCGCATCAAAAAAGCCATGCTTATACCCAAGATCAAACAAAAGTTCGATTGCCTTGTACTGAGTTTCATTGAGGGTAATGGATTCATCATTAGCATAAAGTTCAAGATATTTTTCCAATGTCGAAGCATCGATACGGACGAGATTACGCTCAATCAACATTTTTGAGAGGTTCTCTTTGTGATCCCGAGCAATTTGAACCGCTTTCGTTAAAAGGTTTTCATACATAATGGCTGAAGTAATCGGTAAAGAGCGGCGGATAGCCATCCCTCCAAGCGGTAAGGGGAGATCACCACCTGAGAGCTCACACCAGATATCCCAAAGTTCTCGTTCCACTTCAAGTGATTCATCATAACCCAAAATAGACTCATGAATCAAAACACCCGCATCAACCACACCTTCCAATACTGCTTGTTCAATCTCTAAAAAATTCATGTAAACGATTTTTGCATCCGGATAAGCGATCCTAAAAAGTAACGCATTGGTAGTGTATTTACCACTCAGCGCTACTTTAAAGCGGCGTTTTAAAATCGTCTCTTTTTTGCGAATAAGCTTAGGTCCATACCCTTGTCCGAAACTCACGGCCGTTCGAAGCAGGGCATAATCATTTCGGATATGAGGGTAAAGGCCGAAACTAATCGCACTGATATCGTACGTCCCTTTGAGCGCTTCTGTATTAAGAGTTTCAATATCTAAAGCAATGTTATCAAACTGAATATTGTTTTGGCCTACCCAACCAAATTTAATGGCGTAATACATAAAAATATCATCGGCGTCGGGAGAGTGGGCAATCACCATTTTTTTCACTAAAAATCCTATTGAATTGTGTATATCAATTAAATTTTAACCAAATAACGCTAAAATATCTCTATTCCAGAATGCGAATTATTAATATTGCAATTTGTCATATATTTTAAATATATTTCAATTTGTCATATTATGACGTAATTTTAAAACATATTAGTCTCAGGAGAGCACAGCATGATGGATCCAAATAAACTTAAATCGCTTGAACTCGCGATGAAGCAAATCGATAAAACGTTCGGAAAAGGGACGTTGATGCGTCTTGGGGACAAAGAGATTGAACCTATTAATTCCATCAGTACAGGTTCTATCGGTTTAGACTTAGCCCTTGGAATCGGTGGAATACCCGAAGGGCGCGTGATCGAAATCTATGGCCCTGAGAGTTCGGGGAAAACAACCCTCAGTCTTCAAATTACTGCCGAATGTCAAAAAAACGGCGGGATTTGTGCCTTTATCGATGCGGAACACGCTCTCGACATCGGATACGCTAAAAATCTTGGTGTCGATGTCGAGAATCTTTTGGTTTCTCAACCCGATTACGGCGAGCAAGCACTCGATATCGTTGAAACGATTGTTCGTAGTGGAGCCGTTGATTTGATCGTTATCGACTCGGTTGCGGCGTTGACCCCGAAAGTGGAGATCGAAGGGGAGATGAATGACCAACAAGTGGGTGTTCAAGCTCGTTTGATGTCAAAAGCATTGCGCAAGCTCACCGGTATCATGCACAAAATGAACTGTACGATTATCTTTATCAACCAAATTCGTATGAAAATCGGTACGATGGGATACGGTTCACCGGAGACAACTACCGGTGGAAATGCGCTGAAATTTTACGCATCGGTTCGTATCGATGTCCGTAAAATCGCTACTCTCAAACAAGGTGAGAGCCAAATCGGGAATCGCGTTAAAGCAAAAGTAATTAAAAATAAAGTGGCACCACCGTTTCGTCAAGCAGAATTTGATATCATGTTCGGTGAGGGTATCTCCAAAGAGGGGGAACTCGTTGACTACGGTGTTAAGCTTGATATTATTGATAAAAGCGGTGCTTGGTTTAGTTTCGAGGATACGAAACTCGGACAAGGGCGTGAAAACGTTAAGCAAAAGTTTAAAGATGAGCCAGAGTTAGCTCGTAAAGTGGAAGAAAAAATTAAAGCGGCGATGGGTGTCTCAGGCATCATTGCTATGGATGAATCTGATATAGGTGAGGTAGACGAATGATTTTTATTGATGAAGTAAGTGCAATCGAAGTGATGGATTCTCGCGGGAATCCAACCGTAAAAGCAACCGTACAGTTGAGCGATGGAACAAGAGAAAGTGCTATCGTACCAAGTGGAGCTAGTACCGGTAAGCGCGAAGCGTTGGAATTGCGTGATGGCGATGCTCGTTACATGGGCAAAGGGGTTCTTAAAGCAGTGGAACACGTTAATACCGATATCGCTGATGCGATTATGGGACTTAGCCCCTTTAACCAGGCGATGGTTGATGCAGTTATGAAAGAACTTGATGGTACTGAAAATTACGGTAATCTCGGAGCAAATGCTGTTTTAGGTGTTTCAATGGCAGTTGCGCGTGCAGCGGCAAAAAGTCTTGGCATCCCATTGTACCGTTACCTTGGCGGTGCAAACGCAATGGTTCTTCCTGTTCCGATGCTCAACATCATCAATGGTGGAAGCCACGCGGACAACAGCGTTGATTTCCAAGAGTACATGATTATGCCTATTGGATTTACCGATTTTTCTGAAGGTCTACGAGCATCAGCAGAGGTGTATCACAACCTTAAAAAAATTCTCAAAGATCGCGGAGCTAACACGGCCCTCGGTGATGAAGGGGGATTTGCTCCCGATTTGAGTTCAAACGAAGAACCGATCCAAGTGATTATGGAAGCGATTGCTAAAGCGGGATACAAAGCAGGTGAACAAATTGCTATAGCACTTGATGTTGCGGCATCAGAACTCGTAACCGAGGGTGGTTATAAACTCGATTCTGAAAATCGTACCGTTACCTCTGAGCAATTGGTCGATTATTACGCGGATCTTTGTTCTAAATATCCTATCGTATCAATCGAAGATGGTTTGAGTGAAGATGACTGGGCTGGCTGGAAAATACTTACAGAGCGTTTAGGTTCAAAAGTACAACTCGTCGGAGACGATTTATTTGTAACCAATGCCAATATTTTGGCAGAAGGGATTGAAAAAGGTATTGCAAACGCAATTTTGATCAAACCAAACCAAATCGGATCAGTATCCGAAACGATGCTGACCGTTCGTCTAGCACAACGCAATGGGTACAAATGCGTTATGTCTCACCGTTCCGGCGAGAGTGAAGATGCCTTTATCGCTGATTTTGCCGTTGCACTTAACTGTGGTGAGATCAAAACAGGCTCAACCGCACGGGGGGAACGTACTGCTAAATACAACCGTTTGTTAGAGATTGAAACGGAAGTTATGTACGGCGAATATTTAGGGAGAGCCCTCTTTAACTAATGCAAAATGATGAGCAGTTTCTGAATGAAGAGCAAGAGAGTCTTAGCGAAAAATATTTTGGACTCTCTACCAAAAAATTTCTCCTTGCTTCAGGAATCGTTCTTATAGTAGGGGTTTACATGGGATTCATTTTTTTTGGAAACAACTCACTCAGTGTTCTTCTTGATCTTGAAGAGCACCAAAACTACTTGGTTGAAGACATCGAAAGACTTAAAGCTGAAAATGCTACGCTACAAAAGCAGTATTTTGAACTTAAAGAGCTTGATTCTGACTCGCAATAAGGATGGAAAATATATTGAAGCACTCATTTTTTCTCTCTCTGTTGCTCTTGGCCCCTCTTCTGGCTCGTGAAAACCCTTTTTTTAGTACCAATGAAACAAAAAGAGTAACCTCAAATACCATTGAGTTAAAACCTCAAATGGAAAATATTCATTATAAATTACCCGATCAAGCCCGTATTTTAAAAGAAGTTACATTTACGATCCAAAATGTGGACGGAAGTATTGAAAATCTTAAAATACCTATTGATCAAAGCATTGACTGGCACCGCCCGATAGTGCTTTCACAGTCATCAACGCTCCGTTCACCTACATCAGCAAATAATTCCTCTTCTGTCAATTTTGGTTTTATTCGCTTTGATGTAAAAGGTAAAATTCTCACTATTAAAACATCTGATCCTCTTATTCGCCATTTTGTTTTAAGTGACCCAAATCGTATCGTCCTTGACTTTAAACGTGACAGCGACTTGAAAACCGAAGACAAACAGTTAAACGCAGGTCCTTATAAAATGATACGGATGGGAAACCACGGGAAATTTGTACGTGCTACCATTACACTTGATGGACGTTACAGCTATGCTCTAAATAAAATGAATGGTTTGATTAGTATTACGTGTAAATAAAAGAGTGAAGAGAGAAGGTTTCCCCTATGGGGAAAGTAGAACTTATGCTACTGCAGCTAACGCGGCGTCGTAGTTTGGCTCTTCAGTGATTTCAGGAACGATCTCTTTATACGTTACAACACCCTCTTCGTTTACTGCAAAGATTGCGCGACATGTTACACCTGCAAGAACAGAACCGCCAAGTAATACACCATAAGCGTTTGCAAAATCTTTGTTACGGAAATCTGAACATACTGTCAAATTATCAATACCTTCTGCTTGGCAAAAACGGCCCGCTGCAAACGGAAGATCAAGAGATACGATTGTAGTAATTACATCGGTAAGACCAGCAGCTTTTGCATTGAAATTACGAGTTTCAGTTGCACATACACCTGTATCGAGTGATGGAACAACGATGATAAGTTGTTTTTTACCTTGAGCGCCGCCTACTTTTACATCACCAAGACCTGCTGAATTTACAACTGTAATTTCAGGTGCTTTATCACCTACATTTACAGTGTTTCCTAAAAGTTCTACGTCAGTACCTTTGAATTTAGTCGTTGCCATATTGGCTCCTTCTTTTTGGTTTATTTATTTGATGCGGGAAGTATATTTTAAATCGGATAATTTGACTCTGAATTATGAAAGAGATGTTTTGGTTTAAGGTTTACTACAGTTTACAACGGGGGTTTACCGATATATTATTATAAGGCTGTAGTTCCCCCTTAGTGTACGCTTCGATTCCTGCACGCCCAATCATGGCTGCATTATCTGAACAAAATTTTAGTTCAGCAAGTAAAAGTTCTACTTTATACGTAGCAAGTATTTTCGTAACACTATTTCTCAAGTAAAGATTTGCACTGGCTCCACCGACAATAGCGAAACGCTTAGGAGGATGAGATTTGAAATACTTTTTGAGTTTTTGGATCAGATGCTCGGTCGCTGTATACTGAAATGCGCTCGCGATGTCGGGATAAGCGGATGGCTCGTTCGCTTCTACCGCTAAACGTACCTGATTTTTTAGCCCTGAATAACTAAACGCGATGAGGGGTGATTGCCAGAGCGGAACGGTAAAGGTAAATTTGGTCGCATCACCACTCTTCGCTAAGTGTTCAATCAACGGCCCACCCGGATAGCCTAGATGCATCATTTTGGCTACTTTGTCGAAACTCTCTCCGTAGCTGTCATCCATCGTGGTGGCTACTGTCTCCATCTCGGTGTACGATTTAACTTCGATAAGTTGTGTATGACCGCCCGAAACGAGTAATACGGTTATGGGGAGAACCGCTTCTTTCTCGATAAAGAGAGAATAGATATGCCCTTTGAGGTGATTGATCGGGAGGATTGGGATGCTTAGAGTAATACTAAGTGCTTTTGCCATCGTAACCCCCTCGATAAGTGTCACACCTAGCCCCGGCTCATTCGTGACGGCAATGGCTTTTAGCTCTCCAAACCACGGTTCACACTCCGCTAAAATACTAGGTAACGCTTCGGCGTGGAGACGGCTGGCGAGTTCTGGGACGACACCACCATAGACGGAATGTTCTAACTCTTGGGAAATCTTTTTGTGATAGATGAGTTTTTTTGTTGCTATTTCGGTGATAGCGATTGAACTATCGTCGCAACTGCTTTCAATACTGAGGATCATTGCAATACCCACTCTTTGACAAATGGCCATTCGCCGAACCCTGAAGAGGTATTAATGTGTCCCCCCTCCTCAATCACTCTCATCTCTACACCCAAAGCCTTTTGAAGCTCTAAGGCCTCTTCTGTGCTCATATAGGGGTCATTCGTCGATGTGACCAACAATACCTCTTCGGCAAAAAGATTTTTAGGCGCTTCGAGAGGAAAAAAGGTTTTAAGGGTCTCTATACTACACGTCAGATGAGGAGGGGCGACGAGTAATAGCCGTTTGATGGGGGATATTTCCCCATCATTGCAGAGATGAAACCATGCGATATTTGCCAACGAATGGCAGATGACGACGTCGGGGACAAAATCGGCAAGAATCGATTTTATCTGCTTCATCCACCGATTTTTACTCGGGAAATGTGGATTGTCCAAAAGGGGGAAACTAACCGTACCGTAATCTTTGGCAATCTCTCCTGCTAACCAAGCTTGCCAGTGGGGATCATCGCTTCCACCCCATCCGTGTAGCATTAGAACTTTTAACATCTGATCCCTCGTACAAATGAGCGAACTTCTGTATCAAGAGCAAAAATAGCCTCGATCGATTCAGGTGGATTACTAAAATGCTCATACGCACGGAGAATCAGCGTAGAGATATCGATAAAGCGAATCTCGCCAGCAACAAAACGCTCAATCGCTACTTCATTTGCCGCATTGACGATGACACCGCGTGCAGGGTTAGCGAGCAAATCATTTTTGATCTCCCACACGGAATAGCGCTCTTTCTCGATCTCTCTAAATTCGAGGGCACCGATACGGGTCAGATCGATTCGATCCACAATAGGGATATCCACTTTTCCCATAAGGGCATAGGCGATAGGGAGGCGCATATCGGCATGGGCGAAGTGTGCGGTCGTAGAACCGTCAGTGTAATCGATAAGAGCATGGATCAGTGATTTGGTCTCGATCAGGGCATCGTATTCCCCCTCACCAAAAAGCCAGCGGGCTTCGAGAAGTTCAAAGAGTTTGTTCACCATCGAGGCACTGTCAATGGTGATTTTCTGTCCCATAGACCAGTTGGGGTGTTTGAGTGCATCAGCTAAGGTAGCGGAAGAGAGTTTCTCTAGAGGCCAATCCCTAAAAGCACCTCCGCTTGCGGTGATCACCATGCGGCTGATCGGACGAGGAATTTGGTTGAGATACCACAATCCGAAATGTTCACTGTCAATCGGGATAATGGCGGAGGTATCGACGAATGCACCACCGACGACCAATGATTCTTTGTTAGCAAGGGCTAGTTTTTTACCGCATTCGAGGGCTTTGAGGGTGGGACGAAAGCCGGCAAAACCGACGAGAGCATTGACGACATGTTGCGAGGAGGAGGATTCAATAGCGTCAAGGATCGCCGATTCACCGAAGCGAACATGGGGGTGGTTGACACGGGGACAATCTATCTCATCCATCACAACGACACGTTTTGGAGAATATTTTTGGATTTGTTGGTTGAGAAGATCGATATTACGTCCCGCAACGAGCGTATCGACACTAAGATCAAACTGCTCAGCAATATTGAGGGCATTGACTCCGATCGAACCGGTGGAGCCCAGTAGGATCAAACAAGACCCCGAAGAAGAACTAGCATAATAATAGAAGCAAAAAGATACCCATCAATACGATCCAATATGCCGCCATGCCCGGGAAGAATCGTACCACTGTCTTTTACCCCTGCTTGACGCTTCAGATAACTTTCAAATAAATCTCCAAAAACTGCGCCGATTGCCCCTGCCATAGAGATAATGATGGCTTGGGTAATATCAACGATCGTGATACCGATAAAAAATCCTGCACCCGTTGCAACAGCAATACCGCCATAAACCCCTTCTCGGGTTTTGCTCGGACTGGAAAGACTAAAAGGAGTTTTACCGATACTGCGTCCCACCACATATGCTCCCACATCAGCAGACGCGACGACAACAAGGAGCCATAACATCGCCACCATTCCGTATTCTTGATACATACTGAGCATAAAGAGCATCCCTGCCGTCGGATAAATAAAAGGGAGGAAGTTTTTAGGGGGAATATTTTGAGTGTAGGCTACTGCAGCAGCAAAAATCAGCCCTGCAATAACAAATAAATCTTCGCCATACGGATACAGCGCTGCAGCAAGCCAAAGTATCGCTGCATAAGCATATAAAGAGTTATTGTTGATTCCGAATAATCGTGTTGCTTCATGAAATGCGAGTAAATAAACGACACCCATCACAGACCACATAAGCCAGAAATTGTTAATAAGCCCGACAATCAAAACGCCGATGACAAGAAAGACGGCAGTAACAATACGCTCTTGTGTTGAATTTTTTGCAGTTTGCATAGTTTGGTTAACCAATGGTGTTAAAATTTCGCGATTATACCGAAATTACACTTTAATATCTAAAATATGCAACGGTTCTGGAGGAACCTCAGATTCAGTTCCCGCTTCTTTTTTTTCGGGATGCCGTTCTTCTTGTTCAGCTTGTTCTTTGGTATGTTCACGATCTGGATCAACGCCATGATTTTTCTCCATAGGACGAACCTCTTCGATCTCTTTTTTCGCTTCTTGGGAAGCGGTTGCCGCCGCAAGAGCCTGAAGTTCAAAACGATTCAACAAAGCGGTTTTCTCACTAGCTACCGTTGCCATTTGCTGATTAACGTAAATCGTATTGCCGATGGGACCGATTGCCATAGCGCTATCCTTTTGAAGTTATCTCTATTTTTCTATGCTGATTGTTTTAAAATTCGTATAAAGGACATTTGCTCCCTCTTGAATTTTCACCTCTCTACGGGGAGTATAATCGACCAAATAAGACCCTTTTTGAAATACCGAAAAATCGACACACAGTTTCGCTGCCGCTTCGAGAAGTCGCTCAGGTAGCTGCTGTTTATCGGTACTGATCACGACATGGGCGGAAGGGCGATCTTTAAGGTGCATCCAAATGTCTTTGGCTTTCGCATTTTTGAGTAATTCAATATTCCCTTTTTCACTTTTACCCAAAGAAACTTTTACCCCCTCGATCCAAAATTCAGCGATAGAATCAGAAGTTTTGAGTTTTGACTTAGGTGTTTTAGCGGGAAATAAAAGTGCTATCTCCTCAGGAGATGTTGCTTCGGATACCGTCTGGATAAAAAGTTCCAAATGACGAACTTTAGCCTCGAGGTTAGCTCTTTCTTGATGTAGTCCAATCGCTTTTTGCTTTGCTTTTTTAGAACGTTTAAAAAAACTCTCAGCACACCCAGAGGCACTATTACAGCCGTTTGGGAGGTCTAAACGTATCATTGTCCCGTCAAAATCAGAGACTTCAACGCTCTTTTCGTACGGTTTTATACTCTCCAAATTTGCCAACACCAAATGCCCGCCATTTTGAGCTTTTTGAGACTCTTCCATCAGTGTTGATTCACTCTCAAGTGCATCCAAATGCTTTTGGAGCGTCGCTAAACGTTTGTGTAAAAGTGATTTTTTCTCATTTTTAAGCCGCTCAAGTCGATCATAGTTACGACTGCGAAACTCTTCGAGCAAAAATCCTCTTACATCTTCTAGCGGGTAATGCTGTGGTTCATATAGAGGCTTGGGGATCTCTCCTAATTTTTGACCTACACGAACACTGCGGGTTGAAACCTCATCATCGATATGACGGAGTGCCTCTAAAACAATTTCATCTTTGTCCATGATAATCACATTCGTATGTTTACCGGTAAATTCAAACTGTAAAAGGGTAGTTTCAGATTTGTATGAACCGCTGGTACTGACGCTAAGGCGGATAATTTTATCGTGATTGTAAAGTTCAACATGCTGTAGGGTTGAACGGTTAAACCTCTTAGCAAGCAAGATATCAAATGGCGCTTGATAGATTTTCCCTCGGTTGGCTACTTCTCCGATGCTGATCGTCGAATTTCCCCGCTGCATCTCAAAATTCCAGCTATTATCACGATCGAAAATTAGGCGTATCCCTGTATCGTCATAACGGTACGCAGCAACAATATGGGTGAAATGTTCCATGTACTTTGTAATTTGTTCTAAATAAGAAAACCTCATATTTTACCTTCGCTTTAGAAAAAGAGAACTACAATGACAGAATCTAACCGCTAACGGATATTAACTATGAATCTTTTTAACACGATCAAAGCTAAGTTTATTGTCAATCTTGTGGCAGCTATAGGTGCCATCCTCGTAAGTGTGATTGTAGCATACTTCATTGCTACCAGTTCGATTAAAGCCATTATGATCAACGACCTTAGTACCGTTGCCGACTCACTTGAACAAACGGTCAACTATATCTCTGAAATTGATCCTAAAGCCTATGAAGACAACCGTTTTAAAACTGATATCTTCAAAATCAAAATCGGTGAGAGTGGCTATGTCTATTTTGTCGATACCGAGGGGGTATTTCGGATTCATCACAAAGATGAAGGGAAAGAGATGGCAGGGCACGATTATATCGATGAAATTCGCTCCCATAAAGAAGGCGGTGTCTATGAATACGTTTCCGCCTCTACCGGCCAAGAAAAAATAGCTGCGTATCGCTATATCCCAAAATGGGATATGTGGGTTGTTCCTGGACTCAACAAAGCCGATTATGTCGATGAGCTAACCTCCAGTTTTTTCAAATGGTTTATGATTTTAGGAACCGTTCTTACTGCCCTTTTGGTCGCTATCAACTATTTTTCAGGCAGCAGCATCCTCCGTCCTATCGAAGAGCTAGATCTTGTTTCCAGTGATTTAGCGCACGGCAACGGAGACCTCACCAAACGTCTTCCGATTCTGAATAAAAATGATGAAATCGGTATAGCAAGTAATTATCTCAACCGTTTTATCGAAAAAATACAAAGTACGATTAACGACACCAAGCAAATCACCTCTTCTGCAGTAGGCTCTACATCAACGCTTAATAAGGCAGCGACGAATCTCGCAAACCAATCGGAAAAAACGAACACTATCGCTCAAAATACCAATACAACCGCTGCTGAAATAGGAGCGACTTTGGAGCAAAGCGTCAATATGGCTAAAAATACCCTCAAAAATAGCCTCTCTACCGAAAAAGAGTTGGGGAGTGTACGTGAAATCGCCAATGTCATTACCCGTGAAATTCACAGTACCACCCAAATGAGCAATGAGCTCGTCGAACGTTTTGCTCAACTCTCCTCAGATGCTGCCAGTGTTAGCGGTGTACTTAGTATTATCTCCGATATCGCGGACCAAACGAATTTGCTCGCACTTAATGCCGCGATCGAAGCTGCACGCGCGGGTGAACACGGTCGTGGATTTGCCGTTGTTGCTGATGAAGTACGCAAGCTCGCAGAGCGTACGCAAAAGAGCCTCACCGAAATTAACTCAACCATCTCTATCGTCATTCAGTCGATCTCCGATTCTTCAGACATGATGAGTACCAATAGTGAAAATATCGAACGTCTCGCGGAGCGAAGCGAAGAGATCGATGTTAAAATCGATTCAGCTTCAAATGCACTGCGCTCTAATGTTGATGCGAGTCAACAAAGTGTTCAAGAAGCTGAAAATATGGCACTTAAAATCAATCAAATCATTAGTAAAGTTTCCGAGATGTCCAGCCTCTCTCAAAGCAATCAAGAAGAGATCAAACAAATTTCTCACATTGCCGCTGAACTCTACAATGCCGCAACCAACTTGAATACTCAATTGGGTCAATTCAAATCCTAAAAAAGTCCCTCTCCTCTTTTTCGCTATAATTCGCAAAAATTTTGGGGAGGATAGTGATGCGTTCACCATGCGGGTTTGGTAAGAATTATTTTTCACTTGTCGCTATCCAAGCGTATGCTTCAGAGGTACGTCTCCTCCAAAATATTACCCGTATTGAGCTCGTTGCTCCGGTTTGTCCTATCTACATCTATTCGGCTGTTTCTCCCCCTAAGAGTGTCCTGCTCTCATTCATTATTACGATTATTAATCAAGGACACTCATGTTTAAACAGACCTTATCACTCGTCGCATCCGCGACACTCGTTGCCTCATTAGAGGCTAATACGCTCACCCTCGAACCTATCGTTATCTCCGCTTCTAAAACTGAACAATCGCTCAAAGATGTCACCGCTAACGTCGATGTTATAACCTCTGATGAACTCGAGGAGAGACATATAACCTCGGTTATTGATGCACTCAAAACCCTCAGCAATATTCCGATAGCACAAAACGGAGGGGTAGGGAGTCAAAGTTCCTTTTTTCTTCGGGGATTCAGCTCTGAAAACGCTGTTGTGTTAGTAGACGGTATCCGCTACAACGATCCGACCACCCCCAAAGGGCAAGCACAGTTAGAGCAACTTATGGTCAATGATATTGAACGTATTGAAATCATAAAAGGGGCGCAAAGCGGTGTTTGGGGAGCGAATGCCGTCGCCGGTGTGATCAATATCATCACTAAAAAAGCAACCGAAAAACTACGCATAGGTGCGACAGCTGAATACGGCAGTTATGCAACCACCAAACTAGGGGCTAACATCTCCCAAAGAGTCAATGCGTTATCGTACTATTTCGGGGCGAATCAGATCCGAACCAACGGCTTCTCTTCGAGTACACCCAAAGGGAAAAGTCCAGACGACTATGAAGCGGACGGTTATAAAAATGAGACACTAAACGCTAAACTCAGCTACGATGTGACCCCATCCGATACCCTCAATGCCCAACTCCATTTTATCGATGCTTTTACTCAGTACGATGCCTACGCTCAACCTAACAGTGAAGCCAATGAGATCCATCAGATCAATCGTTTGGGAAGTATCGGTTACGTCCATCGTTTTAACCTAGAAGATTCACTCAGCGCGACATACAATATCTCCAGTTTCGATAAAAAAGACCCCCTCGGTTATACCACAGCGTTTAAGGGGAGACATAAAGAGGGGACACTTCAAGCGAGCTATCACTATGCGCCAAACTCCTTTTTGGTCATAGGGGGAAATGCTCTCTATTCCAAAGATACGATCAGCTCAAAAGAGCTCGATTCCAAAGGGGTATTTCTAACGAATACGAACCGTTTGGATAACCTAATCGTAACCGAATCTATTCGCCATGATACGTATGATATGTTTAGGGACAAAACAACCGGTAAGATCGGTGCTAAATACAATTTTACGGACGAAGTCTCTTTTAGCACGAATTACGGAACCGCGTATCGTGTGCCCTCACTGTATGAGATTATGAATATCCATCCCGATATTACTGCGCTCAATGCGGAAACGACCAAAAGTTTTGATGCGACGATGCAGTATAAACATCTAAGTTTCACCTACTATAATAATCTCGTCGATAATCTCATCGGGTATGTTTCTGATCCAGTTATGTGGTGGATCGGGGGATACACACAAGTTGAGGGGAAATCACGTTTTGAGGGGTATGAGCTCTCGTATAAAAACACGATCGCAAGCAATATAGTGTTGGATCTCGGATATAACCATCTTTGGGCTAAAAATCAAAACAATCAAGAGATTCAACGACGCGCAAAAGATACCTTCCGAAGTGCACTGGATTATTACGGATTTTCCAAATGGCAGTTAGGACTCAATGCACACTACATCGGAACACGCTATGATGATCTTGCCCAAACAAAACAAACAGGACGTTATACCCTATGGGGAGCGGTCGTGAATTATGATGCGACCGAGAGTCTCAGTTTTTATCTTAAGGGAGACAATTTGAGCGATAAACTTTATCAAGAAGTTGACGGATACGGAACTGCCGGACGCAGTTTCTATGTCGGGTTAAACGCACGATTTTAATGAAACTATTATTTCGCCCTTATCTGCGCTACAAATTTTTCAACGCACTCTTCACCGGTATGGTGGGGGGATCGGTCTTTACGATCTATGCAACCCTTAGCCCCTCGACATTTTCAGTTGGAGGGATACTGCTTGCACTGGGGATGATGGGGATGGCATATGTATATCACCGACTGATGAATCTCCGCACGTTTTTCCGATTTACATTGGCAACGGAGCTTATCATGCTTCTTATGGTGGGATATTATCTGCTGTTTTCCACCCATATCATGAGTGCTTTGGTCATTTACGTCGCCTATCAGTTCTCTTTTATCTTCGGAGGGTATTTGGTACGAGCCGAAACCCATTTCGCCCGCCATGCACGGGTGATGGGGTGGATCGATGTCGCCAAACAGCAAGGCTCTCTGGCAGGGTTGGCTCTCTCGTACGGATTTTACAAACTCATAGAGCATTACGGTATCACTAAAGCCGCAGAACAAGTCTATGATTTGCATTTTGTATTGTTCGCGCTGGAATGCTTGATTATCGTTGCGTTGCTTCGCGCGTTTAGGAAAAAATAGATGAACTCCCTCTCTATTTTCGGCACCTCTTCCGATGCGGGGAAATCGACCCTTACGTTTGTGATCGGAAAACTCCTCCAAGAGCGGGGGGTCAGCGTCGGGGTGTTCAAAGCCCAAAACGTCTCCAACAACTCCCATGTCTGCGACGACGGCTCTGAAATCGCCATCGCCCAGTATTTTCAAGCCGAAGTGTTAAGTATCCCGACGAGTTATCATCTCAACCCCGTGTTGCTTAAATCGGGGCACGGGAATAGCGCCTCGCTGATCGTAAAGGGGCACGTTGTGGAAGATAAAGAGGTGCGGGAGTATTACCGTGATCTGGATCTGCTGAAACCTGCTGTGGATGAGTGCTTTGAGTATCTGAGCGAACGTTATGAGTGCGTTATCTGTGAGGGGGCGGGGAGTCCCGTCGAGCTGAACCTGATGGAGAAAGACCTCTCCAATATCTACATTGCCGAAACATATAGTACGAAGATTATCCTCGTCGCCGACATCGAACGCGGAGGGGTTTTCGCCTCGATCTGGGGGGTCTATAATCTCCTCCCCGAAAAGCTGCGCGAAAATGTCATCGGGGTGATCGTCAACAAATTTCGCGGAGATCGAAGCTTATTTGATGATGGGGTGCGTATTATCGAAGAGCGCTTCGGTATTCCCGTCCTCGGAGTCCTCCCCTATACCCCGCTCAACCTCGGATTCGAAGACTCCCAAAGCCTCAAAAATTTCGTCCAAAACAAACCTAACCCCTCACAAAAAATCGGGATCATCAATTATCCCACGATGAGCAACTATAACGATTTCGAACCTCTTATCGCCGATGAGACAATCGCAGTCGAGTTTATCACCACTAACATCGCGTTAGAAAGTTTCGATCTCGTTATCCTCCCCGGAAGCAAGCGGGTGATCGAGGATTTGCGATGGCTCAAGCAAGTGGGACTCTTCGATACCCTCCAAATGAGGACAAAAGAGATTCTGGGAATTTGCGGCGGGTATCAGATGATGTTTGAAACCATCATCGATGAGGGGTGTGTCGAAACCTCAGAACCGAGTCGTGAAGAAGCCCTCGGATTTATCGATGATGTGATCGTATTTCAGCGGGATAAAGTGCTCAAAAAAGGGAAATATGAGATCTTTGGCCGCGCGATAAACGGGTTTGAAATCCATCACGGAGTGAGTGAAAAATATCCACTATCGTATGAAAAAGGTCATATCAAAGGGACATTCGTTCATGGTCTCTTCGATGATGAAGTCTTTGAACGGTATAAGAAAAAAACGATTGAGGTATTTATGGAGACGATGAGAGGCGAGATCGATGTGGAGCGTGTGATTGAGAGTATAAACGCGGTATAATAAACAACCATAGTGAAGTAGGATTTATACCGGACAAACAATGATCAAATCAAAATACCTTCTTTACGTTTTTAAAACTTCCCATAATACACCTATCCAATATTGGTATGAAACGGATAAACGATACTTTAAATCAACAAAGCCGCCTAAAAATATTCTCGATAAAACGAATCTACAATGTGACGAATTAAGCCCTGATCAGATCATTTCGAATCCATGGAGTCATTGGGCAAGTAACGACATTCAAAAAATAATGACCTCTAGCGGTGTATGTATCAACTACCTAAAATCCACTGATAGCGATTGGATTCAAAAACATGAGGATTTAAAACTCCTCGAACTTTACAGCGATTTGGTTGTCAATTTTGACATTTCGAGATCATTTGGTTTTAACACCGTCAAAAAATGGCATAAGAGGGCTTTTGAATCAATCTACCCATTTGCGGGTGAGATTAGAACGGTTAAAATGAGCAAAGGGGATAATCTCGAAGCATGGACATGGAGATTAGAATTTTTACAAGGGATTCCACAGCTTAATACGTTGATTAAAGAGGTTTCTAAAAAACAGTATGAAGATATTGAGTTGATTACGTCAGATTTATCCCGATTGTTGAGTGAATTTTTGTTTATTCATCCGTTTAGGGAAGGAAACGGACGAATCAGCCGACTTTTGGGAGATATTATTTTGGCGAAAAATGGATTGCCAATGATCGGGCTAAATCTCAAAAACGGTGATAACTATATTCAGAAAGTACATGAAGGGTATCACTGTAACTATGAACCGCTACAGCAATTATTGATCGATAAAATCGAAGAAGAGATTAGGAATGGATAAGTTTGTAGTGTTCTTTCAATTCTTTTTTGGTTGTTTTAGAACCTTCCGCTTTAGCAGAGGTATAAACCGAATTAACGATCATAGTTTCCCGCTTTTTAGCGGTAGAGAAGAATTTATTGGTGTTTGCAATAGTTTTTTTCATAAAAATACCTTTTTCACGAAGGGTAAAACCCACTTTGGTTCTGCGACCGAAATCTCGATAGATTTAGTTACCGCTCGGTACTGAATTCAGCAAGAATAGTACCATGTTTTTGTTATATCGGCATTAATAAAATCAAATTAATAAAGGCTACTTTATATGTCCTATAAAAACTGGTTCGACACTCACGCTGCCAAACACCGTGTTATTATGGATAAACTCTCCGCTCTGAGCGACGACGAAGTGATCGAGTATTTCCGATTTGAGAATATGGTTGAAAAAGAGAGCGATTTCTGCCCCCTCTACGCAGAACAGAAAAAGTGCCACGATACCGAAGAACTCAACTGCTATCTCTGTGCCTGTCCTAATTTCCGTTTTAACGATGCTGGGTTTACTCTCGAAGAGGGGAAAACCCTCTTTAGTATCTGCTCTATCGACAGCCCCGATGGGGATCGTTTTATCACCGATACAGCGATTCATCAAAACTGTGCCGGTTGTTTGGTCCCACATAATGAACTTTATATCCGTAAAATCTTTGATCGCGACTGGGGCACTATCATGAAAAAAGCCCCCTCCGATAAGAGGAACTAACACCGTAGTTACCCACAGTAGAGTATTGTTACGCTAAAATAAGGGAGATTATTTTCAAGGAGGGGCGATGCGTATCATTATTGTTTTAATGACATTTTCCCTCCATCTACTCTGCACCCCCATCCCTATCACGTTTAACGGCAATGAAAAGATCAACTCAAATACACTTTATGGTGTTTTAGGGCTTCGAAAACCCTATGGCATAGAGGTATGGGAAGATCAACCCTCTATAGAACCCATCGCCATTGGACAGAGTGTTTCTGCGCTCGGCAGTTTTTATCGATCCAAAGGGTATTACCACGCTAAAGTTACCGCTGAAACCGATGAAAAAGGTGTCGTTTTTAAGATTCAGGAGAACACCCCTATCCTCATTGGAGATATCAAAATTAATAGCGCTCTCGATATCGAATCGTCCATTCCCCTCCATCAAGACGAACTTTTTGACCAAGAAGCATTTTCCGCCTCCAAATCAGCGATTAAAAAGCGCTACGCAGATGCGGGGTATTGTAATGCTCAGTTCAATACTAAAGCGTGGGTTGATATCGAAATAAATCGTGCCTACTTACTATTTGAAGCTACCCCTGGTGAGGTGTGTACTTTCGGTACAGTTAGTGTCGAATCAACTCCCAATATTGATGGAAAACTTACTGCATCCATGCTGCGCTTCGAAGAGGGTGATCCCTACAGTGTCGAAGCGATCCGTCTGAGCTATGAAGCCCTCTATGCCCAAGAGGGGATAACCCGTGTCCTCATCAACGACAACGAGCGCAACGGCAGTATCGTCCCCATCAGCCTTAGCATCGAAGAAGCGGAACGTCCCATCCGATTTACCGCCGGGTTGGGATACAGCAGCGATCAGGGTATCCAAGCACAAACAGGATTAAAACATCGTAATTTTTTCGGTGATCTTAAAACCCTTGCTCTTAACTTACGCTATTCACAAATCAAACAAGAGGCTTCTGGAACCATAGCAATGCCACTGCACAATAGAGGAGTACTCGGGGGTGAGATCGGCTATACCAATGAGATATATGATGGGTATAAAGCCGAAAGTATTTATGAGAAAATAACAGCAAAGTACCAAGACAATCCGGGATCGGCAATGGTCGGAGTACTGTTTGATCGCTCCAAAACCTATGAATCACAAGATATAAACACCTTCCCCAATTCAGTCTTATTTATCGCCTCTCCACTGGGTGAACTTAATTTCGATACTCGCAATAAACCTCTAGAACCGACGAAAGGGTACTGGCTGAATGCCAAACTGACCGGTTCGATACGATCAACCGTCTTTTCCGATGCTACTTATTTTAAAAGCCTCCTCTCAGGCGCATACATAACCAGTCTTGGAGATCACGTTTTCGGAGCTAAACTCAAATGGGGAACACTACGTCTTTATGATGGAGAAGTCCCCTCATCCTATCGCTTTTATGCTGGGGGAATGAACTCTAACCGTGCCTATACCTATCGTGATTTGGGTCCTAAAAACAGCGATGGTGACCCAATCGGTTTTTCATCTTTGAGTGAGGGAACATTCGAATACCGATTCCCTATCTATCAAGAATTTCGAGGAGTACTCTTCAGCGATCTCACCTTTGCCTCACAAAGTACCCTCCCCGATTACGCCAACGATGCCTATTGGGGTGTGGGTGTAGGTATCCGCTATGTAACACCCGTAGGACCGATCGCAATCGATTTTGGGATCGATCCAAACGATAACAGCCAATACGCTATCCATTTTCGGATCGGAGAGCTCTTTTGAAACGTCTTCGATTACTCCCATGGCTAAAATGGCTTAAACATCTCTTTGTAACGCTCCATTTTCTCCTCTACAGCGTTATTTTACTCGCATCAGCGGCTTTGTATATCGCTTTTCGTCCCGACAGTTTAGAGATTATTAATACCTATTTTCTCGAACCCCTAGGGGTTCATTATACCCATGCTGAGGGATCGATCCTAGAGGGGTTCGTCCTCCATAACGTCCGCAGTGATACAATGGAGGCTAAAACCCTCGTACTCCAATACAATCTCGTCAAAATGTTAGAGGGTGAACACACCATCGATTCGATTAAAATCGATGGTTTACGTCTCCATCTGGATGATTTTATCAGCGATGAGGAATCCATCTGGCCGTTTCCAACCTTTAAACTTCGTGACGTATCGATCACCAATCTTCAGCTCATCAGTGCTTACCCTGTCGAACTCGATCTAAGAGGGAAAAATGGTTCCTATGATGGTGATAGTATCAATTTTGCCTCTCTCACCGCAACGTTAAAATCACGCTATGCGAGCGGCGCAATTCGCGGCGTGGTTCGAAACAGCTCCCTCAAAGGGCTCTGCGATCTCTACCCCAATGCTAGAGAGCTGGCACCTCTGAGCGGTCGTTTTACAACACTGCCACGTACATTGAGGATAAAAATCAACGATCTGTCTGCCGATCAAGCTCTTTTGCAAACTGCCATCGCACGACTAGAGTCGAAGCAAGATCCAAGTGTTCATGCCGAAGCCATCACACTCAATTTTCGCTATGTGTATGAAAACGACTATCTCGATATCGATGCCCTCTATCGACTGGTACGCGCTAATGACTCCCTCCAAACCAAACAACATCTCCGTTATGCACTGGATGGAACGACAACAACCGAATTCGATGCTCTTGTCACCTCAGAACATCCGCTCCCGGCTAACACACTGCACGGAGAGTTCACCGATTCGTCAAAAGGGTTGAGTGGTCTCCTCCAACTCGATGGAAGTACCCTCCAACTCGCCAGCACCGATTATGAACGCTTTAACTGGAAACTCCGCAGTGAACATAAAAATCTCTCCTTTATCCAGGCATTACCTGAGACTCTCCGCTCTTCAGCACTTGAGCTTAATGCCAAAGGGAACTATCTACTCAGCACAAACGAATTGCACGGAGATATCCAAGCGCTACACGATCATGCACACTTTAAGGGTACTTTTTCGATCCAAAACAGCCATCATTCTCTGGATGGAAATCTCACATTAATGCAAGATGCAGCGATGTGGAAAAACTGGGCGCACAAACCGCCTGAACATCTTATCCTCTCGCTCGATGATGAGATCAATGCCACACGATTACAGCTCAGCGGAGAGTCACTCGCTCTTAATGCCTCGCTGAGGGGGGATAATCTAAAAGGCTCAGGTAACTATCTCGGAGCCTTTTTTGATATCGACGGATCTCTCGGAGACAACCGTGTAGATATCGATCTACTCATCCCCTCTTTATTTTCAACACTTTCCAAACTAGAACCGATCGAACTGCACAAAGGTGAATACTATGATGCAGAAATTCGTGCCCGTACACACATCGATTTTACCAATACGCTCACGATCAAAAGTGAGTTAAAAATCCCATGGTATGCAGCGGTACTGGATTCTCAACGAGCCTATGCAGGGACGAATGGGAGTATGAGTGTCGATTATCGTGATGGAAATATCACCATCAACCGCTACCAATTTGAAATAGCCGATCACCCCATCTTTAGTGACAAAACATCTCATATCCATCTCTCCAGCACAGGGGAAGTGATGATCGATGAGTTCTGGATTTACGACAGTTTGCTCCTTAGCGGAAATATCCAAAACGATCTCAGCGCCGCTTTACGTCTTCAATCAGATCGTTTTAGTTACAAAGGACCAGAAGGTGAAGCACATGCGCGAACCGATCTCGCCTTTACGCGTGATGCTGACGCCAACCAAAATCTCTCAGGCTCTCTCACCTTCCTCGATGCAACGATCACCTATTTACCGTTGCAACAGTTCAAGGTGATGGACGATGACATCATCATTATCCAGGATGTCCGTCCGCCAAGCAGTGCAAAATTCGCCATGAACCTCCATATCACAGCAGATGAACCAATCCATTTTAAAACTAAAGAGCTCGATATACGTCTCAATCCTGATATCACCCTCTGGAAAGATCCAACCGAGGCGATGCAGATTTTAGGGATGGTAACTATCCCTAATGGTACGGCTACAACAGCGGGAAAACTCTTTACTCTTAAACACTCCGAAATCTATTTCGGTGGAGATGTCCCCCTTAATCCGTATCTGAATCTCACAATCGGACATGAAGTCAATTACAACAAAATTCTCATTTATGTTACCCATACCCTCGATTCGCCGATTTTCCTCTTTAGCTCCGATCCGGTGATGAGTCAAAATGACATTATGAGCTATATCCTTTTTGGCTCACCCGCAAATGCGATTGGGGGAGGAGACAACTCTACCACTACCGTCCGTGCTGATGCAACGAACTTTATGCTAGGAGCAGGATTAAAAGGGCTCATCAGTGGAGCAACCAAACTCCAAATCGACACGATGAATATCCTCACCACTGCTGAGGGGGGGATGGGATTTGAAGTGGGAGCACGCTTAAACAAAGACCTTCGAGTAATCTATAAAAACGATACAGTATCGAGTGTCCTCCTACAATACACCGTAAACCGCTGGCTGCGGCTCGATGCTGATATCCATGAATTGGGGCAAGGGATCAACGCGATCTATATCAAAGATTTTCGCGATTTCCTCCCCCATAACCCTCCAAAGAAAAAATAGCAGCAAAAGAGCCTAATTCTCGCGGATGTGAATAACACTTATGTGGGTAGGCGATTTTTTTGCCCGTTTTTTCTCTTGAGCAAACAACTGCTGTAAATGTTCTCCGCTGATAGGGGCAGACCCTTTTCCCAGACCGATAACAACAGCACTGACACTAAGCAGTTTGAACTCTTTACTATTTCCTTCTCGATCTTCCGAGAGGATAAACCCTCGTTCACGATCTATCTGATCGTAAAATTCACGTACTTCATCGATAAATTGATAAATTAACCGCTCTACCTGCTCATATACCGATTCGAATGTGACCTCTTCACGCAAAAGGGTCCCCATAAAAAAGTCATCTCCGCCAATATGCCCTTTAAAAAAATCGGTAGAGAGATATTTATGCATAAGTTCGGTAAAGAGCAAAATAACGCGATCACCGTTTCGAAATCCATAATAATCGTTATACGGTTTAAAATGATCAAAATCAAAGTAGACAACAACTGCTTCATTTTTATTTTCGAGGATCTGAGCGATAAATTCATTGATACGGTAATTCCCTGGTAATCGCGTAAGGGGATTTTGGTCCCGGGCAGAGATGAGATTACGCTCATGTACCACTTCGATCATTTCACGTGCACTGAGATATCCGATGTAACGCGATGATTCGATTACAAGAACGCCCGGAGCATTTGGGGAGAGGGAAAAAAGCTCTATAATGGTCTCTAGCGGCATTGAGACATCGACGACAGGGATCGGTTCAATATAGGTATCTAAAACCGAAAGATTCGAAGAACGATTTTGGATAAGTGATCTCCCAAACGGAGAATAAATAACAGATTTTAGGCGGTGTTCGTGAATAATCCCTTTAGGGAAGGATGCGGAATCAACAACTGGAACTAAAAAAAGTTCATCATCGGCTTTGAGTAAATCTAACAATGCTTCCATCGAGTCACCGATAACGATCGGTTTTATGCTCTCTAGGCGTTTTAATATGATATTTTGATGTGATTTAAAACGATGATCTTTTTCAGAGAGTTCAACGACATGAGAATATTTTTGAGCTATTTGTGCAATATTGATGGTTGGGTAAGCAACAAAATAGCCCTGAACCATCTGAGCACCAATCTCTTTACAGACCAACAGTTCTCTATCAGTTTCGACACCCTCTGCAATGACACGAGAACCTAAAAGGGTAGCGAGCTGTACCATATTACGAGCAAGGAGCTTTTTTTTCGGATCTTTATCGATAGAACTGAGAAAAAATCGGTCAATTTTAATCACGTTCGGGGTGCAATGGTATAAAAGTTTATATCCCGATTGTCCAATTCCGAAATCATCAATCGCGATGCAAAATCCCTCATCCCCATAATGGCTCATGAGACGGGTGAAATGGTCTAAATTGGTGATTTCATTGTGTTCGGAGAGTTCAAATACTATTCGCTTATGATCGAGTCCGTAACGTCTGAGGATTCGAGAGGTATTCCCTTTTGAAAAATCGGTCATCTCCAACACTCGATTATCGAGATTATAAAAAAGCTTTAAATTCTCAAAACCCGAAATCCTACAAAATTTTTCAATTACTTTTTCACGCAATCTAAGATCGAAAGTATAGAGGACATTATCTTCGTAAAGATGATCGAAAAATGCTTCGATGCTCACATATCCTAAAACATCACTACCGCGTAAAAGGGCTTCGACACCAAAAGTAATTCCCGAATGGATATCAACGATCGGCTGAAAAGCAATATCCAAGACATCAAAATAACGCTCATAAAAAGGAGATAATTGTTCCATACGCTAAGTATAGAATCTATTAATTTCAAATCGGTTACCGATTACTTCCATTGAAAACTTGGATTATAAAGCAGTTTGTTTTTTCGAAAGATCAAATCCATCTGCGCAAAAATCGTAGTAAGGATTTTGATCGTCTCCAAAGCATATTCCCCTTTGTTGAGCATCACACACTCCGCTTTATGGGCAAAGGCAACGTCTGAGATTTCGGCTCGACTGGGGATATTGGTTTTCATTTTACTCTCTAATACTTGGGTGGCAAGGATGACGGGCATATGCGCTGCCGTACAAAGATCGAGGATCTCCTCTTGCATATACGCGAGGTTTTCAAATCCGATCTCGATTGCCAAATCACCCCGTGCGATCATGATCCCCGAATTTCCATACTCAATAAGTGCTTCAAGTATAGCGGGGAGGTTTCGGACCCCTTTTTTAGTTTCGATTTTGGCGACGATTGCTATTTCCCCTTTTTTCCCTAATTTTTCCAACTCATCGATCAAATCGGTGATATCCTTAGGAGTTTGGGCAAAGGAGATACCGAGGATATCGGCGTATTCGCAGACGTACGGAAGCACCTCTTTGTCATGCTCGCAAATAGCGTGAATCGCGATGTCGCTGCTAGGAAAATTGATCCCTTTTTCGTCTTTGATTTTAGATCCCTCCTCATTACGTGTCAAAACACTGCAAGCGATATCTTCGCCGAGGATCTCATCGATGCAAAGTTCGATTTTTCCATCATCCAAAAAGAGATGGTCTCCGACACTCACCATGCTCCCTATTTTTTCCAAGGTGCATCCTACCACGGCATCATAATGTTTTGTCTCTTTTTTAGAGAGGGTTGATGTGCTAGAGTGGATCAATACTTTATCACCATAAAAGACTTTGATTTTTTTTGATTTTTTCCCTTCTGGCAAAGAGGTTCGGATTTTCGGGCCTGCGAGATCAACGTAAATTTTTAACGCTTTTTCTTCACACGACGCACTTTTAATCTCTGTCACCATTTTACTCCATGCGTCCGGATGATCATGCGCAGTATTGATTCGAAAGAGGTGAACCCCCTCGCACGCGAGGTCGCTAAACCACCCTTCGTCGTATTCGGAAGGGATAGTAATCATGATTTTTGTTTTATCGCTGGAGGTGGAAAATATCTGTGCATTTTTGTCCATAATCTCATGAGAAGCCTCATAACTCAAACGGCTCTTTGGAAGTGACAGTTTTTTTCCTAACGATAGAGAGAGCATTTCAAGTGCAACATTGACACTCGCTTCCATATGCCCCTGTGATCGTCCGAAAGAGGAGAGTCCTACTTTGGTAAGATCATCTTGCAACTGTGAAAAATCGTATTTACGGAGGTTGAGATAGTGGTATAGATTGAGTAAAGAGAGATTATCGATGGCTGGATTGGTATCGAGGATCATTTTCTCTTTTAAATCGAGTAACCGGTCCAAAATTGTGGATAAAAAATCAGATTCTATTGTCGGTGCACTATGAGGTATATTTTTTTTCATTATTTCCCTTTTTGGATCTGAAACTCTCAGTACGTAAGTGTACGATAAAAAGATTACGAGTGTGTATATTTATAAAATTAGGTTACTTTTCGGTTACACGATTTATCTGGATTTACGGGCATAATTTTGCCATGATACGCATCAAAAATGATTCTGAATCAACCATTACGACCGTCATGATTCTGTCGGATTGGACAAAAGAATCGCTTTCAGTAAGCAAAAATATCGAAACAAAAATACTTCATCTTCCCTCTCTGCCCGTTACTTTTGATTTTGCGGAATGTTCTCGCATCGATTCTGCCGGAGCGGTTGAAATTATTCGCATCAAAAAGAGTATAAGCAGGAGAGGGTGCAGTGTTGATTTCATCAATCTCACTGCTGAGAACCAAAAATTACTTACTTTTTATGAAAAAAACTTTTCGTATAAACCTCTATTGCAAAAGCAAAAATCCCATTTTTTAGAATCTTTCGGCAGAGGGATATTCGACCTCTTTGCTGGTATCGGTAATTTTCTCTCTTTTGTCGGAGAAGGTGTAGCAGCTACTTTCAAAGTAATGATAAAACCGTGGGATTTTCGCTTTACTGCTTTTGTAAAACAGGTTGATATCGCCGCGATCAGAGCTATACCCATCATTATGATGCTCTCGTTTTTGATAGGCTTGGTGGTTGCGTATCAATCCGCTGGATATCTGAACAAAATCGGTGGTGATATTTTCGTCGTTGATCTGAGCGTTATGTCGGTATTTCGGGAACTCTCACCGATGATTGCCGCTATTTTGATCGCAGCTAGGAGTGCTAGCTCTTTTACGGCAGAGATCGGAACGATGAAAATTACCGAAGAGATCGATGCGATGCGAACAATGGGTCTCGATCCGTTCGTCTTTTTAGTATTACCCCGTGTGTTTGCCTTGATACTGATGATGCCGATCATCATTTTTGCTGCAGACATCGCGGGGATGATGGGGGCATTGGTTGTCGCCAACCTCCATTTAGGGATCAGTGTCAATGAGTTTATTGATAGGATGTATCTCGAAATCTCGATTAACGAGCTCTATGTCGGTTTGGGAAAATCTCCGATTTATGGGGGGATTATCGCCATCGTCGGGTGCTACCGAGGCTTTCAAGTGAGCGGAAGCACTGAGAGCATCGGAGCGCTGACCACGAAAAGCGTCGTGAGTGCGATCTTTTGGGTCATTATCTGTGACGCCTGTATCGCGATAGCTCTCACAAAGCTGGGAATATGAGTACGATCATTAACGTCGAAAACATCGTGACGAAATTCGATCATCAACTCGTCCATGATGGGGTATCGTTCGAGGTGAAAAAATCGGAGATATTTGGGATACTCGGGGGGAGCGGTGCGGGAAAATCGACACTGATGCGTCAGCTCATCATGCTCCAAAAATTTCACTCAGGGTCAATCGAGATTTTAGGGGAATCGATCCGAGATATAGATGCAAAAGGTGCTCAAAGGCTTCGGCAAAAATGGGCGGTTTTGTTTCAATTCGGTGCCCTTTACTCCTCTATGAATGTACTGGAAAATATTGCTTTGCCTCTGATCGAGTACACAAATCTCTCTCACGAGTTGATCGAAAATATCGCGATGACAAAACTGAGCATGGTGGGGTTGCCATCATCCGCCGCTTATTTGTACCCCAGAGAGCTAAGCGGCGGGATGAAAAAAAGGGTAGGGTTAGCGCGCTCACTGGCGCTAGATCCAGAGCTGCTTTTTTTAGATGAGCCTACCAGTGGGTTAGATCCTTCCAGTGCCGAAGCATTTGATCGGCTGATCGTCGAGCTGCGTGACATGTTGGGCTTTAGTGTCGTGATTGTGACACACGATTTGGATACGATCAAAACGGTGTTGGATCGCTTTATCGTGTTGAATGATAAAAAGGTCTGTTTTGACGGCAACTACGAAGAGGCGGTTCGAAGCAATCAGCCATTTTTAAATGAATTTTTAAAGGTGATGTAATGGAGAGAAATGCAAACTTTATTTTCGTAGGGGTGATCGCGCTTTTTGGCCTGATTTCGCTAGGAGTTTTTGCCTTTTGGTTAGGGAAATACGGCTCAAATGAGGATAAATTTCAGAGCTATCGCACCTATGTTTCCGAATCAGTTGCAGGATTAAAAGCTTCTTCTCCGGTGCGATTAAAAGGGATTGATGTCGGATTCGTCGAAGAGGTGCGCATCGATGGTGAAAACCCTGAGAGAATTCAAATCGATTTCAAAGTGGAGAAAAATACCCCCATAAAAACCGACAGCATCATCGTTTTAAACTCTCAAGGGATCGCGGGGATCGGTTATCTGGAGATCAAAGGGGGGACGAATGGATCGCCGTTTTTGAGTGCGGTCGATAAAAGCGAACGTCCGGTTTTGCTCTCAAAACCCTCTATGATAAGCGTGATAACCGATAAAGCCGAACTGATCCTCTCCCATATCGATAAAACTGTTCTCAAAATCGATCAGCTTGTCAGCGAACGTAATATTCAAAACACGACGACGAGTTTGGAAAATCTCTCCCTCATATCGAGTGAGCTAAAAAACAACCGCCATGATATTACCTCCTTGGTCAAAGGGGCGATAGTGCTAGAGGAGAACACCAACCAAACCCTCAAAGATTTCTCTAGCGTAGCACAAAAGAGCGATACCGTTCTCGAAGAGACGAAAGCATTGGCCAAAGAGAGTACCGAACTCATCCGTGAGATTAAAAAAGCCGACTCAGTAGGTAAGCTAAACGCAACGATAGAAAACTCAAATCAAGCAATCGAAGAGGGAAAAGAGCTCATTCGTGAGGGGAAAGTGTTAATCAAATCGCTCCAAGAGAGCCCCAGCGATTTGCTCTTTAAATCCAAACCGAGCAAACCCGGTCCTGATGAGCTTGATTAGGAATAAAACCTATTCACCCTGCTCGGTAGCTTCGCTCATAAACCTCTTGGTAGCGTACTTCGTTAGAATGGATATTATTTTGAAGGTGTTCTATTTCACGTACAATCGCAAACAGATCACTCGGAGAAAGCTCATTGGATTTGAATTTTTGGATCGGATGGAGCGCGTGAACATAGGGGGCGAAGGTGCTCTTTTTACTTCTTTGCATCAGCTTGTAGGCATAATGCAAATCATCAGCGTTGCTTTTGGAACAAAACCATCGTCGCGAATCGTGAATCCCCAGTCGAAACACCTGAGAAAAGATAATCCCAATCCAATCATACTGCGTTCCATTCTTTTTCAACTGACGTTTTTCAACCCGCTCGATGATCTCAGCGGGAAGAGTCAGTTTGCAAATTTCCCAATCATTCGACTGGATGTCGATCATTTCGGCTCTAGAAACTAAGCGAAACCGATCATTAGAGTGATACAACCCATCACTTCGACCAAACTCACAATGTGAATAGGGACTCTTTGTCCATAAGCGGATGAGCTTGTCTCTAAAGTTACCGCTCCCTTTGTAAAAAACGATACTAACTGTTTTGGTGGTGTTCATAAATTTCAAACCTTCCATCGTAATGTTCGACGACCGCCGTGCACGATTCGACCCAATCACCGCAGTTGAGATATTCGATATCATTGATGAGGCGTATCTCCGCATGATGGATGTGCCCGCAGATCACCCCATCGTATCCGCCATCATCGGCGTGAGAAGATAGGATTTCCTCATAATCGGTGATAAAACTCACGGCTTGTTTGACACTTTGTTTAGCCATTTTTGACAATGACCAGTAGTGGTATTTACCAAATAATCGGCGTACCGTATTGATCGGACGGTTCAGCCGCAGCATAAAAAGATAACAACGATCACCCAAATGGGCGACCCATTTTTTGGTCATGGTAACCGCATCGAACATATCGCCATGAACGACGAGGTAGCGTTTACCATTGAGCGCGTAATGGACTTTTTCATGTGATATGGTGATATTATCCCCCATCACCATGGGTAAAAAGGGACGTAAAAACTCATCATGGTTACCGATAATGTAGTGAACTTGCGTCCCTTTGCGGGCTTTGCGGAGGATTTTTTGGAGTACGTCAGATTGGGCTTGGCTCCATCGCCAGTTGCGGCGCAGTTCCCATCCGTCGATAATGTCGCCGACAAGGTAGAGATGTTCGCACTCGACGTTTCGGATAAACTCTAAGAGATGCTCCGATTGAGCGTCCCGTGTTCCAAGATGGAGATCCGAGATAAAAACACTTCTATACGCTAATAGATCATTCATGAAACAGAGTTTAGTACGGTAGCATTACAATACGGTGACCGTTTTATCACCTAATGGTAACAGAGGGGGAGTTATTTCAGAAAAAAATCGTACAACCCCATAACGATTTCAACGCCGATCAAGATGATAATGATCCACTCCAAAAACTCACTTTTTTTATGGTTGATAATGTCCATCACCAACATCACATCTTCTTTGATCTGTGCTAGTTTTGATAAAGCGATTTCGTGACGATCATACAGTTCGAGAATAAATGCCAAACGATTATAAAGCGCTTCCGCATCTCCATCATCCCATAAAATATTCGGTTTATCCAATAACAAAAGATTGCTCACCATGTCATGACGGGTAAGGGCAAGCCGTTTAACGAAGCTCATAAGATGGGACCGTCTGGAGATCGAAAACGTGTGGATGGACTCCACAATATGGCGACTTTGGGCGAACAAGGTATCAAGCCGCTTCTCATAATGCTCCAACCCCACACTCTGAGAGATTGCCAAAGCGATAATGTTAAGACTAAGGGGTGACGTATCACGTAAAAGGATCACTTCGTTAGTAATCTCAAAGTTTTTGGCCAAATCACCATCCATCATGATAGGGTAATCTTGGGTGATGAGATTTTCATCCTCTAAAGAGATATTGAGGAGGCTCAGTGCATTGAGGATCTCTTTTTTCTCTTCAGCAATCAAGGTTAAAACCCCAAATGGGGCAAGTACAACGTGATAATGTTCGTTGTGCCCGAAATAACCGTTCTCAACCCCTTTTATGAGGTTAAGATCGAGCGAATATTCAATTTGTGTTTTGGTGAGAGGACGGAGCAGATAAAGTGATAAAAGATTCATGGTACTTCCTGTGAGCGATTGGTGACATCCTATAAGGATTATATCACCCAAACTTACCGGTGATGTACTCTTGGGTGAGTTTTTCTTTTGGGGTAACAAATAGCTCTTCAGTGTTGCCTAGCTCCACCAAATCTCCTAAATACATAAATCCGGTGTAATCACTTACACGTGCGGCTTGTTGCATGTTATGGGTAACGATAATGATCGATACGCGCTCTTTGAGCTCGATAACCAGTTTTTCGATCCCCTGAGTCGAGATCGGATCGAGTGCAGAGGTTGGTTCGTCAAAAAGCAATACTTCCGGCTCTACCGCAATCGCGCGTGCGATACAGAGACGTTGTTGTTGTCCGCCTGAGAGACCGTTAGCATCGTGTTTGAGACGATCGCTTACCTCTTTCCATATAGCGGCATCTTGGAGTGCTTTTTCTACGCGACCATCGAGCTCGGTTTTGTTTTTGATCCCCTGCAAGCGCATACCGTAAGCAACATTGTCATAAATCGACATCGGAAACGCGGTCGGTTTTTGGAAAATCATCCCGATTTTGGTACGAAGATGGATTAAATCTTCTTTCGGATCTAGGATATTACGCCCTTCAAACTCGATTTCACCTTCGTATTTGTTCCCAGGATAGAGGTCATGCATACGGTTAAATGCACGTAGCAATGTAGTTTTACCACATCCTGATGGCCCGATTAACGCTGTAATCGCATTTTTGGCGATCGGCATAGTTACTTTTTTCAAACTCGGTGCCGGAGCGCCTTTGTAGGTGAAGTCAAAATTGCGTACTTGGAGTGCGCACTCTTCTTTGATATCGATAATACTTGCCATAATGTTATTTCCTTTTTCCGGCTAATAAAATAAGTCGTCCGATGATATTCAGACCTAAAATAAACATCGAGAGGATGAAAGCAGCTGCCCATCCGAGTTGCTGCCAATCATCATACGGACTGATTGCATAGTTAAACATCGTTACCGTAAGCGAAGGCATTGCTTGATTCAGATCAGTCGTGAAAAAATTATCATTAAACGAAGTAAAGAGCAATGGTGCTGTCTCTCCGGCAACGCGGGCAATCCCCAACAATACACCGGTCAAAATCCCTGCTTTCGCACCACGATAGACGACATCGATAATCACTTTATACTTAGGTGCACCCAGAGCGAACGCGGCTTCACGCAGTGTTCCGGGAACCAATTGAAGCATATCATCCGTTGTACGTAAAATAATCGGAATCATCATAATTGCCAATGCAATTGCTCCCGCCCAGGCACTAAAATGTCCCATCGGCATAACAATAACGGCATAAACAAACGCTCCGATAACGATAGAGGGTGCCGACATCATAATATCCGAAATATCACGGATTGTATGGGCAAGTTTCGAGTTTTTACCGTATTCACTGAGGTAAGTTCCCGCCATAATTCCCAGAGGGACTCCGATAACGGTTGCGAGTCCCACCAAAATCAGCTGACCGACAAGGGCGTGTTTAAGACCACTGTCCGCATAACCCGGAGGTGAACCCTCATAAATAAAGATACTCCAGCTTAGAGCATCAAGCCCTTTCATCACAAGTACACCAAGAATCCAAAATAAAAAACTAAGTGCGATAACAGCGCTCAATGTTGAAAAAGCAAGTGCGATTTTGTTGATAACAATCCGTTTTTGAACTGCGGTCATTGTCCTTTCCTCACTTTACGTAAAAAGTAAAACTTCGCAATGGCGATCACCACAAAGCTCATAATGAGCAACGTGAGCGCCAACCCGAATAAGCTTGAGAAATAAAGCGATGAATCCGCTTCGGTAAACTCATTGGCCAATGTGACCGGAATCGAAGTTGTCGGATCCATAATCGAGCTTGGGGTGTGATGGACATTCCCCATAACAAACGTTACCGCCATTGTTTCCCCGATTGCACGACCGAGTGCGAGGATAAGTGAGCCGATAATCCCCGCTTTTGCGTAAGGGATGATGACGTCTTTGATGACATCCCATTGTGTCCCCCCCAGCGCATACGCCGACTCTTTCAAAATATCAGGAGTTGTGTTCATCGCATCACGAGTGACCGCTGCCATAAACGGCAAAATCATGATGGAGAGAACGATTCCCGCAGCGAGTAGCCCGATTCCCATTCCACCAAAAATATCACGCAAGATCGGAACAAAGAAAAAGAGCCCCCACATCCCGTAAATAACAGAAGGGATAGCGGCGAGGAGCTCAATGCTCACTCCGAAGAACCCTTTGATTTTATCATGGGCGATTTCGCTCAAAAAGATTGCAACGCCGATGGCGATAGGAATCGCTAAAAGCATGGCCAAAAAGGTTGAGGCAACAGAGCCGAAAATCGCCGCATACGCACCAAATTTTTCCAGATTTGGTGCCCATTCATCTTTGGTGATGAAATCAAGTCCGAACGTTTGCATCGCCTCGGTCGACTCATTAAAGAGAACCACAAATATCCAGGCAACGATGAAAAGAACTAACAGTGCACTGGCGCGGGTCATATTTAAGAAGATTTTATCAATCATGCCAAGCCTTATCCTAAAAAATATGTGCAATTTTAGACTATGATGATTACGACTCCGTTACCAAGTACCTCTTTAGCCACACCAGGGCTTGATCGCGGCTGCTAAACAACTGATTCAACTGTGCTTCGTAAGCCGCGTCTAAAATGGTTTTAAATGATTCCGAGGGTGACAACCCGTGAGCAATTAAATCTCGCCCCATCAGAAGTGGTATAGGCGGTTGTGAGAGAGTTCCCCATTTGCGCGCATGCATGATTATTTTGAGAACACGCATCGCTAAGCTATGGTGAAACGTAATGCGTTCCAACACACCAATTGGATCATCGCAATGGAGAAGCAAGGCAGCGAGAAGAAACGTTAAACGCTCCTGCGGCGTGTCGTATGTTTGTTGGGCTAACTGATCAACGCGTGTCAATGTCTCATCCCATGCCTCTTCATCAAACACACCAAAGAGTCTCCTACCCCCAAAACTCTCCAAAAGACGTAATCCGATCGAGGGGGTATTTGAGAGGATAAGCAGTTTTTTAATCTCCTCAAAAATCCGCTCTTTCGGGAGTTCTTCGAGGGCACCCTTGGCGATCATACTCTGACACAAGAGCAAAAGCTGCTCATCACACGTCAATGTAAAACGTGCGGCAAATTGTATCGCACGTAATATCCGCAGGGGATCATCGACAAACGTTTCAGGGTCAACGCAACGGAGGATTTTAGCGTTTAAATCTCCTACTCCGTTATAAGGATCGAGAAGTGATTGTGTTATGGGGTCGTAACCGATCGCGTTAATGGTAAAATCGCGACGACGAGCAGCCGATGCAAAATCGAGTTCACTCACCCAAAGTACCTCAAACCCTTTATGCCCGAATCCCGATTTAGATTCGGTTCGTGGCGGTGCAAAATCGATCGAATAGCCCTCATAGGAGAGCTTTAGAACACCGAAACTTTTACCGTAAAGCCCCAATTTTCCAAAAGGTCTTAGGAGGGTTTCAAGTGCTTCGAGAGAGGTAACTCCATAAAGCTCAATATCCAAATCAGCAGTAGCGTGTCCGGTAAAATAATCGCGGACAAATCCGCCGACAAAAATAGCTTTAATCCCCTCAGCGGATAAATGTTCGATGAGTTTTACCAAACAAAGAGGGAGTGGGATCATTTTTTGGTTATTTTCTTTTTCTCGATGAAATTGGTAAGTGAAAAACTAAATGTTGAACCGAGCCCGAATGTACTTTCTATCCGCAGTTCTGAATCATGCAATTTGAGGATATAGCTAACGATAGAGAGCCCTAGCCCCATCGAGTTGTCCCAACGATTTTTTTGAACACGGTAAAACTTGGAAGTAATTTTATCGAGTTCACTAGGGGCAATTCCGATTCCTTTGTCACAAATACTGAGCGTGCTCTCGCTGAGCCTAACGACCACCTCTTCTTCAGAGTATTTGAGGGCATTATCGATGAGATTAGTGAGGATCAGCTCAATCATCGTCTTATCGGCAAATACACTCTTTGAAACCCCTTCATAGCGAATGGTACGTCCAGGGTATTTAGCCTGTAAAATTGATATAGAATCATGACATGCTTCGGAGAGTTCAAACCTCGAAGGCTTAATCGAAAGATCATTATTTTCGAGTTTCACAGAGAGGGCAAGCCGATCGAGCATCAGTGTAACACGGTGGGTATTGGAGAGAATTTTATCGAGAAATTTAGCCCGTATTTTGGGATCGAGATGTAAATCATCTTGCAGTGTTTCCGCATAACCCATAATCGCGGCAATCGGATTTTTAAACTCATGGCTGATAGCTGAGAGGATATCATTTTGCTGTTTGTTGATTAATCGGAGCTTGGCGGTATGTTTACGCTTTTGTTTATCTCGATTTTGGAGCTTTTTAACCAAATTTTTGAGCATGATCGAGATTTGTAAAAATTCGCGGAAATACTCTGGCTTAAGAATGACTTGATAGTTTTTAGCCGATATTTGATCGAGATAATGGGTAATCTGCTGGATGTCATAACGGGTTTTTTTAGAGATATTGTAGGCAATGATAAGGGCGATAACGACCAAAATACCAAACGCCCCGACAAGTTTAATCCAGAGGAGATAAAAATGGTCCATCACACTATCAAGGCTCATCGCTAAACGGAGATAAAATGTTTTATCAGGGGTCACAATTTTGTGGGCAACATAGATAAAATCATTTTTTACGGTGTTCGAATAGCGGATAGCCACCCCATAAGGCTGAGTCATCGCGTGCATCACCTCAATACGTCCAGAATGGTTCTCCATCGTATTTTTATCCGCATCGCTCTCGGCAATAACCGTCCCATCTTCATCGATAATGGTCACACGAAGAAAAGTTCTTCCCGAAGCTTGCGCCACAAAACGATCATAATCTTTGGTTATACTTATCAGAGGGTTCAGAAGATTAATATTTTGTACCAGTCGCTCTTCGCTGTCCTGGATGATCATCGATTTAAGGGTAAAATAACTAATAAGCGAAGCAACAAAGAGTGCTGCGACAAAAAGACCTAAAACATTGAGGAAAAAAAGCTGATGGATCCTTAGCACAGTGTGTAACCAACTCCCCGCACGGTTTTGATATATTCTTTACTTTTATCCGGGTCTATTTTTTCTTTTAGGCGATTGATGGCAACATTAACAGTGCGGTCTTGATACACTTCATCGCTTCCCCAAACATGTTCCAAGAGATAATCGCGTTCCAGTACAACGTTTTCATTGACAATAAGTGCATGTAAAAGATCAAATTCGAGTTTTGTGAGTTCTACTGGATTTGCCTCAATCACTACGGTACGCGCCCCAAGGTTGAGCGTGATATCACGATAGGTTAAAAGACCTTCATTCGGACGTTTTTGGGTACGGCGTAAAATCGCTTTGACCCGTAAAACCAACTCTTTCATGCTAAAGGGTTTGGTAATATAGTCATCTCCTCCACGCTCGAAACCTTGTTCGATATCTTCATCTTTTTGTTTTGCACTGACAAAAATAACCGGTGTTTGTATCCCCCGTTTGCGAAGCGACTCCACAAATTCAGATCCCTCGGCACCGGGGAGATTACGATCCATCAAAATAAGGTCTACTCTCTCTTCTTCGAGAGCATTAACGACGTGTTTTGTGTTGAGAAAACCGATGGTCTCATACCCCTCTTTTCCCAAGTGATACTCCATCAGTTCTAATATGTCTTGTTCATCTTCGACAATCAGTATCAGTGTCTCCACCGCTAGCCTCTTTTGAATAAATTTTGAATACTTACGCATCTACAGAACTAATTATGAAGGTTTAGTTCTCCACCTTTTTGTGCATAAAGCATCAATGACGCAATATTAACCGTACGATCACCGATTCGTTCCAGTTTACGCAATGTCCCCAACACTCTAACGTACTCAACGGCGAGCTCATCCGCGTCGATGATAAGATTCAAGAGCTCTTTTTCCATAATCGAGAAAAGATCGTCATTTTTAGACTCTTCTACCATTACTTTACGGTAAATATCATCCGCATCGCACGCATCAATATCACTCAAACATTCTGCAATGTATTGTAACGCATTGATCGTCGTTTTGTGCAATTGAATAATCGCATTGGTCAAAACAGACATATCACATCCCCCCATGCAATGATCATGGAGACGTTTGCTGTATTTTTTGAGCCCATCACCAATACGGTCGATTTCATTGGTCATTTTCAGATATGCCACGAGCAGACGCAGTTCATCCGCTTCCGGTCCGAAGAGGGCAAATGTTTTAATGATTTCGTTATCGATTTTATTCGCTTCGGCTTGAATATTTTTAATATATGTGCGGGATGTTTCATACAATTCAGTGTTATCGGTCTCAAATGCTTTAAGCGTCTCTTCACTCGATTGGATGATTTGAGAAAGCATGAGTGAAATCATTGAACGGATTTCGTTAAGTTTGTTTTCATAGCGTGGTAGCATTGGTGCGCCTTTGATATAAATGATGTGCGCGATTATAACAATGGTTTATAACCGAGAGATTACAAACACTAAGGCCCTTTTGTAATCGTTTCGTTACCCGGTAGTTCTACAATACCGCCATCAAAAATTCCTAAAGGATTCTATTATGCTTAGAAACATAACAAAAGGTTTGGTGATCGCAGCAGTAGCAGCATCATCGATGATCGCGGCAGACAAAATCAACGGTGCGGGTGCTACCTTCCCGGCTCCATGTTATTACGACTGGGCATATAACTACCAAAAAGCGACCAAAACTCGTGTTAACTACCAATCAATCGGTTCAGGCGGCGGTATCAAACAAATTACTGAACGCGTTGTGCAATTCGGTGCGACCGATGCTCCATTGACACCAAAAGAGTTAGACAAAGCAAAATTGTACCAATTCCCGGCAGTTTTCGGATCAATCGCAGTAGCGCATAACATCCCTGGTGTTAAAGATGAAGCGTTGAAACTTAAAAACAGCGTTGTTGCTGAAATCTTTGCAGGTACTATCACCATGTGGAACGATCCGAAAATCGTTGCTGACAATGCAGGACTTAATCTTCCGGCGAAAAAAATCATTGTTGCTCACCGTTCTGACGGATCAGGAACGACTCACGTATTTACGGATTATTTGAGCAATGTTTCTCCAATGTGGAAAAGCAAATTCGGAACCGGTAAAGCGATCGGTTGGGCAACCGGTGTCGGCGGAAAAGGGAATGAGGGTGTAACAAACATCGTTAAAGAAACTCCTTACTCTATCGGTTATATCGAAAACGCATATAAAGAGAAAAATAACCTCTCAGCAGCAACACTTCAAACCGCTAGCGGTAAATGGGTCACTGCTCGCAAAACAAACTTCCAAAATGCAATCGACAAAGCATCATGGACGAAAAAAGACCACTTCTATGGTTCACTTGTAGCAGGTCAAGGTGATTCTACGTATCCAATCGTAGCAGCAACCTATATCTTGATGCCACGTGAAACAGCCGATATCAATAAACAAACTATTGCATTTTTTGATCACTCATTCCGTAACGGTGATAAAGCGGCTGAAAAATTAGGATATATCCCTCTCTCAATTGATGCAACAAATCTTGTTCGTCAATACTGGGCAGAAAGTAAATAATTTTTCTCTAAAACGGTCATCCTGAACTTGATTCAGGATCTATAGATTGCGGATCATGTCCGCAATGACAAAAAAGCCACCTCTAAAAACACCTCGGTGTCTTTAAAGGTGTCCTAATCAGGCCCAACGTTCATTCTCCTTCTTCAATTCCTTAAGTTTAGCTCCATTGTCCTTGCGTATGCGTTCAGTGGAGCATTATTTTCGTTTTCATCCCCTTGTTCTTTATTCATTTTCCTTATCGTAATCATTCTGTAATGTAACAATCATGTAATCAAATTTCTCTACAATGACACCACTAAAAAACAGGAGTGATTCTTATGAAAAAAGTTGCATTATCAGCCCTTGCTGCGGCGATGATCAGTGGCGTTGCATCAGCAGATGCTTTGACCCTCTACAGTGATCCTAAAACAGGACAAGTTTATACAACTCCGGGCGAAGGCCGCGTGGAGATGGGCGATTTCGTTGACGCAAAAACTGTTGACATGGCTGATCGTGAAATCGAATCTAGCTTTTCAGAGTACAAAGATGCGGCTAAAAAATACACCAATGTAAAATCTAAAGCAAAAACTCTTGAGTTTAGCGGAACTCATTACCTAGGATTTACAACAGCTGATCCAGAGACCAAAAGTTCTACAAAAGGGCGTTCATCTGGTTTTGAAATGCGTCGTAACTACGTTCAAGTAAAAGCATTTTTTAATGACAAAGATTACGCTCGTGTAACTATGGATACAACAAAAGAGTTGTCATCTGATACAGGTACACTTCCTGAAGGCGGTGATTTGAAAACTTCTCAAGGTGGTGGTTACGCAGATGTATTTATCAAATACGCATACCTCTATTTGGATAACGTTCTTCCATATACAGGTGTAGAAGCGGGTATCGTTCACCGTCCATGGATCGACTATGAAGAGCACAATGCATGGCATTACCGTTCATTCAACAAAGTTGCTTTGGAAGAAAAATCAACTCCAACTGAATCGGGTGTTGACCTTATTAACTCTGCGGATTTTGGAGTAAACTTTAAAACTAAAACTGAAAACTTCAGCTCTGAAATCGGTGTTTTCAATGGTGAAGGGTACCATGCAGATAAAAAAGCAGGTAACCAACAAAATGATTCTAAGCTCTCTGTTGAATGGCGCCTTACAGGTCACTTGATCGGAAGTGGTAAAAAAATTGGTAAAAACGATCGAACAAAAGATAGTTATTTAAATATCTCTACAATGGGTATTGTTTCACACAATCATAAAGATGACAACATTGCTATCGGTGATGCAGCTGAATACGATCGTACATTCTACGGTATCCATGCAGTCTATAACCAACCAGAATTTTTGTTAGCAGCACAATATGTAAAGGCAGATGATGATGTTCGTATCGCTTCAGGTACTGACTCTGAATACGATTTATTCTCAATCAATGCTGAAATCCGTCCATTTACCGATTGGACCATCATCGGTCGTTACGATGATTATAAAAAAGAGAACAAAACAGCAGCAGGAGTAACAACACTTTCATACGAAGGTACTAAAAAAATTGCTGCTCTTGCATATAAATATAACAAAAACGTAAGTTTCATCGGTACGGCAAAATATATCGATGAAGAAAATGCAGCTGGTACAGATACTGGAGCATCTAAAGATGTGTATATGTTGACTACCGAATTAAAATGGTAATCCTTTAATAGCTCATTCTCCTTTTCTCCCGCATTTGCGGGAGCCATTTTAATTCATCCCTTTTTCGCTACAATACCTCTACTTCACTTTATAAAGAAACCTAAACATGATTACTGTAAATTTAATTCTCACCATTGTGGGACTGTTGTTCCTTCTTATCGGACTGGTTGCTCTGTACGTCTGGAGCAATAAAAAGAAACCTCCCCCAAATGTAACTCCTGCATCAATCGAAACCTTTGAAACCCTCAGTGCGATCATCAAAAACAGCACCTCTAGTGCGTCCGAGCTCAATCGCGCCATCAATCTGATTTTAGAGCGTTTCTCAACGATTAATACCCATAGTATCGGTAGCTACAAACATCTCCTCGAAGCGCTTTGTACTCATCCGAAAACGGATTCGAAACTGATTTTAAAGTTTGAAAAAACATTGAGAAGCAAAAATCCCGATTATGGGGATGAGATTGAACGTGCACTGGCGATAGGATTAGCGGCGAGAGGGTGAAAAATAGTGGTTAAAGAGTAGTAATTAGTGCGTGAGCAGGGGCTCACGGTACTTTTATTTCTACTTTTGCAGCTTTGCGCAGAGTATCGGTAGTTTTATTCATGTGCGCTTTGAATTTTTCGAGCTTGATAAATTGTACAATTTCTCTTTTTGCCGCTTCAAAAGGGACCGTTTTATCCCCTTGCTTCATTTTGTCTTTATTAGCATCATAAAACGTTTGCGCCTCTTTATCGGTAACGCTGATTTTCCCCATTTGTTGTTTCATCCACATATCAACCGCTAAATCATTTTTCAATGCGGCGTATTGCGCTTTAAATGCTGGTGTATTTTGGATGCCGCTTTTAGTCACTTCTGTTTTAACCAGTTCTTGGTTAATGAGTTGTTCGACCACTTGACGTTTCATTTTTGCATCGAGTTTTTCATAACTCATCCCACCCATTGCTTTGTTAACAAAAGTGTTAGCATCGCTAGTAGTTATCGCTTTACCGTTGATCGTAGCAAGTGTAGCAGGGGCAGCAAAAACGAATGATGAAGAGATAACAAGTGAGGCAAGAGCGAGAGAGAGTTTCATAAAGTTCCTTTTGGAAAAGTGTTTGGGTATTATAGTGTGTCTTTAATACAAAAACGTTAATAGATCCTCTCTCTCAAAGATGAAGATGATTATTTTTTATCTTGATATCGATCAAGAGTTATCTCACCCATTCCCTTTATACTATCGTTACAATATAATCAAGGGGATAGTAATGATTTTAGAATTTATGCGTGAGGATCATCGTTCATGTGATCATCTTTTTACCGAAGCGGAAAACGCGCTCGCTGATAAAAAAACTGAAGAAGCCGCAACACTGTTTGAATCGTTCTACCAAGCGACCAATCACCATTTCGATATGGAGGAGCGTGAGCTCTTTATCGCCTTCGAAAAACGGACAGGGATGATGGGGGGACCGACACAAATGATGCGCTACGAGCACCAACAGCTACGCAGTTTACTCGAATCGATGAAAAGCGCCTTGAATGAAAATCGTCATGACGATTTTTTCGGAATCGGAGAATCGATGATGATCATGCTCCAACAGCACAATATGAAAGAGGAACAAATGCTCTATCCGATGATCGATCGCGCCCTCGGAGGGGACGCAGAACTGATGGTTCAAACCCTAAAAGGTATGGAGCCGTGATCCTCCTAGATACCCGCGAGCTCGACCATCCGGTTCCGCTGGAGATGGCCGTCTCTGCGTTTAAAAAACTACACGCTGACGAGGTGATTCACATGATCCACCGCCGTGAGCCGATCCCGTTGTTTGAGATCATCACCAAAAACGGCGGTCGATACCTCAGCGTCATGGAGGATGAGGCACTATGGCACATCTACATCACCCGCTCATCTACACTCCATCTGGAGCATGAGTATGTATAACGGCCTCTCCCTCGATCAAGCGCCTCCCCTTTCGGTAGTCATCCGCTTTTTTCTCACCGTTCCCCTCTTTGGTTTAGCGCTTTGCATGATCTTATTTCTTGATCCTATCGCCGTCTTAACCCCAAACCACCCCCTTTCACTCGCAGCCATACATCTGATGTTTTTAGGGGTCATTACGATGAGCATGATCGGTGCGCTGTTTCAAATGCAGAGTGTTTTGGGAGGACGCCCTATCCCCGCACCGTTAGGAAATGCCTTTTTGATTCACCTCTTTTTGGTGATCGGTATCCTCTCTTTGAGCGGTGCATTTATCTACACTCAGCCGATCCTTTTTGTGATTGCGTCGATCGCGCTAGGGGCTTCGATCCTCCATAGTGCCAACCTCATCCTACCCCTTCTCTTTGGGGGAGTGACTCATGATACCCTCCGTGGAATGCGTCTCGCCCTCATCGCCCTCTCCCTCACTGCGATTTTAGGGATCGTCATGGCGAGTGAATATGCCAATGAGAGCTTTAGTGCTGCTCACGATGCACTCCGAAATGCCCACTATTCGCTCGGTCTTATCGGATGGGTCGCGGCATTGATTATCGCTGTAGCGTTTCAGGTTGTTGAGATGTTTTACGTCACCGCGTCGTATAGCTCTTGGTGCAAGCGAAATGCGTTTAAAGTGATCGCTGTCACCTTGATACTAAAGCTTATTTGGCTTATCATCGCATGGCCGTTTGTTTGGGTGTTTGATCTGGTTATTGGGGCGTTATTGGTCGGTTTTGTTGCTACAACGGTGAAACGGTTAAAAGAGCGCAAACGTCGTGTTAGCGATGTGAGCATTTGGTTATGGGCTTCAGGGATGGTTCTTCTCACCCTATCTATCCTCACCTACGCGCTCTTTAATATCACCCTTAACGCATCGCTTCTGAGTTTTGCACTGATCGCGTTTGCCCTCTTCGCATTAGCAATCATTCTAGCAATGATGGGGAAAATCGTCCCTTTTTTGGTGTGGTTTCATCTCAATTCCGCAGGCTTTATGGACGCACCGATTATGTCGAATATTATCCCGACCCAGCGTGTCAAAGGGGTATTTTGGCTTTTTGCCATAACCTCAGTTCTGATATTGTCAGGAGTATTTTATCCTCCGCTATTACAGCTTGGAGCCCTATCAGGAGGGGCAATGTTCACACTCTTACTCATAAACCTGATTAAGGCTCTCAAGCTTTATCGTTACACCCTAGTTCACGGTACGCGCTTCGAGCAGATATAGCTCACCGTTGCATCCAGTGAGGACTCTTCATCTCGCTGAATCGGGCTCTCGGTACCAACCGAATCGGCCATCATCATCGCCTTCATCATAACGGGGTGCGGTTGTGCTATGCCGCCGAAGTTGACCGATTCCACGGCACACTCCAGTGCCGTCTCTTTGGAAAAAGCCTCCGCTTGAGCTTTCGCACTGCGTAACAACTCCACACGCAATGATTGTTTCACCATTTTTTGGGTTTTCTCACTCACCCCCCATGATAATGCCCCCTCCGATTTTCGAACACTCGGAGCACTCACCTTATCGATTTTAGCTATGAGGGTGTTGTACTCCTCGATCGCTTTAAATTCGCATCCGAAATTTAAATTACCGCTATAGCCGATGAACTCTTGTTTTTGATCTTTATAGCTATAGCGCGGCGAGAGGTGATAGCCGCCCCCTTGACAAAATTCTCCCTTAGGATCGAACCCTTTTACTGCCGCAACTATTAGATTGAGGTGCTCTTTTATCGTCGTGGAGTTTTTGCTTTGCTCTTCAAAACTGAGACTCCCTTGCAACACATCCGGTTTCAACGATTGTGAAACCTGCTCGTTTGTCGTGATGTTCATCGTCGCATGCACCCATAATGGCAAGAATAGCGCCGTGACCAGTGTAATTTTTCGCATAAATGCACCTCATCGTTAAGATTTTATGATTTCCATTGTATCATGTAAAAGTTCATGAAAAGGATGATGAGATGGAACCACTCTTTATTCAAAATACTATTCTTTCACTTGTTTTGGGCTTTTTAATCGGGTTGCAACGTGAAATGCACATTATTTATTCCAATAAAACCCGAGATTTTGGAGGGGCTAGAACTTTTTCGATGATCTCTTTGTTTGGGTTTCTCTCTGCATGGTTCAGTACTTTTTTCCCCTACTTTTTCTTGATTGCAACAGTCGTAATGGGCAGTTTGCTGATTGCGGCATACATCATCAACAGCCTCTCAGTCAGCGAAAAGGGGGCAACAACTGAATTTGCCGCCCTGGTTACGTTTGTTATAGGGGGTATTTTGACCGCTACACCTCCAATATTTGCCGTATTTACGACTATCATCGTCCTCTTTATCCTCAACATCAAAGAATCGGTCCAAGAATACGAGCAAACCATTACCAAAAAAGATCTCAGCGCCGCGATATTGTTCATGATTATGACCTTTGTGATCCTCCCGATTTTACCCGATCGCGCTATCGATCCGATGGGACTTATCAACCTCTATCGCATCTGGATTATGGTGGTTTTGGTGGCGGGCATATCCTTTTTTGGCTATATCGCCATCCGTATTTTAGGCTCAACCCACGGTATCGGCGTTGCAGGACTTTTTGGCGGTTTGGTCTCTTCGACGGCGGTGGCGATGAGCATGGCTCGCCGTGTTCATGAAAACGGTTTTTTAGCCAAAAATCTCGCTTTAGGGATCACTCTGGCCTCGTCGATGATGCTCATTCGGGCCGGTATCGAGATGTCGGTTATTAATCCCACTTTGACAAAAATGTTTATTCTCCCCATCATCGTCGGCTCAATTACCGGCTACCTCTACATCGGTTACCTCTATTTCACCAGTAAACGAGAAAACATCCCCCAAAACATCGAATTCAAAAATCCCTTCGATCTAAAAGAAGCACTTCTCATGGGATTGGTATTTGGAGCTACCCTTGCACTGATCGAACTCTCCAATCGCTACATTGGGGATATGGGGGTTTATGCAGTCGCACTCGTCTCAGGGATTGCCGATGTCGATGCCATCATCCTATCCCTCTCCTCACACGCGAAAAATGGTTTAAACCCCATAACAGCTCATAATGCGATTCTTATCGCTATTATCAGTAACAGCGTAGCCAAAGCGGCACTTGTGCTCTTTCTAGGAAAATTTGCCCTCTTTCGAATCGTAGCGATCTATTATCTGATCTCAATAGGAGCGTTTAGTATTACAGCAGCATTAACACTCTAACACCTTCACACATTAATACTGAATCGTATTTCTTCCGCTCTCTTTGGCAATGTAGAGGGCATTATCCGCCGTCTTGATCAGGGCATCTTTGTCTTGAGCTTTTTTCATCGTAGAAAGTCCAATACTCACCGTTACTTTTCTTCCCAGATGAAAATCATACCCTTCAATAGTCGATCTAAAGTTCTCAGCAAGCGTTACTGCGTCTTCGAGAGGGGTATTGGTCGCAAGAATCATAAACTCTTCACCCCCCCATCGTACACAGATATCAGTGTCTCGCGTCTGTTGATTCATTAAAGAGGCGATGATTTTTAAGACACGGTCTCCTTTATCATGCCCATAACTGTCGTTAATCATCTTGAAGTGGTCGACGTCGATAAAGAGGATGGAGAATGGCGTTTCGTATCGATGGTATTTTTGGATCTCCGCTTGCATCGTCTCCATCAATGCTCTTCGGTTAAACAAACCGGTCAGCGGATCGGTTTGCGAAAGGGCATTAAGCAGTTTGTTTTGTTTAAAGACATAAAGAATGAGTAAAACAATAATCCCAAAAAGAATCAGTAAGATACCAATTGCTCCGCGTTGTGTCGAAATAATCCCCTCTTTCTGAACCAAATTTTCATTTTGTGTTGCAATCTCTGCGTTTAGTGCCTTTAATTCGTTATTCGCATCCGTTATCTCTTGCTGCTTTTCTTGATACGATTTTAGGAGATACTCTAGCTCTTTCTCTTTCTCTTTGATATTTTTTTCTTCGACCAAAAGTCTCTCTTTTTGTAGGTCGATATTGTTATAAATCGTCTGTAATTCACGTTCTTGCGCACTAATCGTATTTTTTTGCTCATTAATCGATTGCAGCTGTTTTGCAATCATCGCGCTTTGTATTTCAATCTTGCTTTGCTGCTCTTGGAGTGCGGCTTTTTGTTTTTCAAGGGCAGCCATCTTTTCAGCAAGCTCGCCATTTCTCTCTTTAATTTTTTTATTTAATTCGCCAATCGTCTCTTTTTGTTCTTTAAGCTCATACTGTGAACTTTTATAAAGCTTTGCAACGTCGATCTCACTGCCGCCCAAAAGTACTAAATCGGGGGAAATCTTTAACGAACGGTTGAGAATATTGGCTTTATTAATTTCAAATGTGACCATTTGCTCACGCTGAAACAGATTGATCATCACCTTTTGTTTCTCTTTATATCCATCACTAATGAGCAATACTGCATCAGATTCATACGTATTGAAAAACTTCTCATATAACGCACTGTTTTGTTCATCAACATAGACCGCTTGAATATTTTTCGGCAACACTCTGCCATCATAAAACGTCACTTTGATTCTTTTATCGTTGAGGAGTTTACGCGATGAGAGCATTAAAAACATATTTTTTAGATTTTCATTTTGAGACGCTACGAGGAGATGATATTGGTAAAAATTTGATTCATTTGGCCACGTCGTATGCTTTAAAAAATTGTAAACATACGCCGCTTTTACCTGATCGCTGTTCACCTCTTTTGCGTTTAACAAGCTGACAAAAAACACCAAAAAAAAGAAACTAATAATTTTCATCATGTCCTACATACTCACTGATATTAGATACTCATACTAAACGCAATTGAAAACATACGTGTATCTTGTGGAGATTGGTATTTACTGCTGCTATTATAACGCACCCCATAATAATGCTCATCAAAAAGGTTATCCACTTTTAGCGAAATTTTTGTATGTTTATCAAACGCATAACTGCCAAAAAGATTCGTCACAAAATGACCGTTTAGTCTCGCTAAAATCCCATTATCATACGGTGCCGCCATAATCGGGCTTACCCATCGAAATGATGGAGAAACTCGCCAATCTCCATAACGCAATGTCCCACCCCCTTTTAACACATGTGATGCACTATAAGGTATTGCATAATCGTACGTGTATTTGATCTTCCCATCGATATAACTATAATTACTCCAGTAACTCAGATCGTACCCCGAAAAAAACGACTTCCCCTGATACGAGATATCTCCACCGTACACAACCGCTTGCGTAGAGTTATCCGCCCCAACCGTTTCGATAATCGTCGTATCGGGGATAAAGTTCGCTTTCTCAGGTAAAAATTCTTCATTCGAGATAATATCTTTGATCCTAGAGTAGTAGATCGAAAAGCTCAACTGATCATTTTGGGTTAAAAACCAATCCATATCATATTCAATATTTTTACTTTTTTCTGGTTTTAGGTCAGGATTTGCAACTCTAAAACGTGGCGTTTGGTAGGTATTTCCATCCCCTAATGTATTGGCTTCTAACGGACTTCCATACATTTTATATTTTTGATAATTTGAGGGGGCTAGATAAGCTTGCGAATAGATCAGCTTATGCGTCATAGCATCATTAGAGTGGATAAGGGCAACCCGTGGGTTAAACGTAGACCCATATTCCGTACTTTGATCGTACCGACCAGCGAGAGAGAGCTGAAGATTCTCATTCAGAGCAATTTGATCTTGAAGATACATCGCACTATTGCGCCATCGAATAGTAAAAATAGGGGCCACTATTGTCTCATTCGTCCCCGCATAATAAATATTTTCCGATAAACTAGGTGATGGTAAATCCATCGTCATCGGCGTTGATTCAAACCACTCGTGTGAAAATCCCAAAAGGAGATCGTGATTTTCTACCTTGGTGTTTAAGGTCTCCTCTAGAGCATAACGCTCTGATTTCGAGTATTTGTATCCGGGTTTGTAAGCGGTATATTTGTTGATAAAATAGCTATCAATCAAAAGCTCTGTCGAATCGTAACTGAGTGTCGTCGTAGAATGGATATCTTCGAATATTTTACTACTATAGCGACCATAATATCCCATTAGTTCCGTATTGAGATTCGAGTCATTATCAAATATATTACTAGTAGAGTTCCCCTGATTCATCGCAATTAGGGTCGATTCTGAGGAGTACCGGTAGTTTGCACCCATATCAAAACCGCCATTTTGATACCGTGCGCTGATTGATTTGGAAATATGAGGCTGAAAATCGAACTCTTTATTTCGACTGGATACAATAAAATCCTGAGGGTACTCTTTTTCGAGATCATAATCTTGATCATTATGATAATGCGCTTTCAGATTCAATCGCCCCTCTCCCAAGGCAATCGATTTTATCCCATAAGCGTATCGATACCCATTTTTTCCTCCGGAGATTCCGATCTCATCGTTCGGAACTTGAGTGCTGATGAGATTAATAACACCGCTGAGTGCATCCGCACCATACACCACCGATGCTGCACCATAAAGGACTTCAACCCGTTCAATCCCAAATAGCGGGTATTGCATCGAATGGCTTAGTATCTCTCCATCACTCTGATCAATCTCTATCCCGTCTTGAAGAACTTTAAAATAGTTGGTCCCCATCACCCCGCGAATCCCGATCTGATTCAAAATCCCGCTATCAGCATAACGCATCACCTGAATTCCAGGCAGATCATTTAAAAGCTCATCCAATCCGCGATATCCGCGATCTTCTATTTGTTCTTTAGAAATAACGATCATTTTAGCGGGGGTAAAATTCAAGCTTTGTTCCGATTTAGAAGCAGAATGGACTTTCATTTGTTGCAAATCATACAAATCAAGCCCAAAAACATCATCCATCAAATCAATTTTATACTCATTGGCACCCAACAAAGAAACGGCTGCGATAAGGGATAAAAGTGGTTTCATAGATTCACCGTTCATAGTTTTTAAGTCGCTGAAAGTACAGTATATAGGGGATTTGTATGGCGGACACCTAGGGGTTCGAACCCTAGATAGGTTTCCCTATACACGCGTTCCAGGCGTGCGCCTTCGACCACTCGGCCAGATGTCCTAATTGAAGCGTGAAATTATAACAAAATGAGCTTAGGATTAGCCTTAATAGCTATATTTACTCTTCTGCGGTTTTTTACGTGCTTGTTCTTTCTTCCATCGACCGTTAATGTGGTTGAGCCATGAGAGAAAAATACCAATCAAAATCAAGGCGGCACACACCTCATACCCAATCGCCCAAATTACAAAGAAAGAGGCTAAATTAAACTGTAAAAAGTACTCATAACTTGCTTCGGCAACAAATAAAAATAAAAACAGTAAGCCCATCAAATACGGGATAGTTGCAATATAAAGGGCTAAGACAAGCCCCTCATACCCCTCCGGTGAAAAGACAAAATCACGATAATCAAGTGATTTCTGAAAAAAATCATTTTCCATTTGGCGACGTGCTTGGAGATTATGATGCTGATATTCCCGTGCGCTGTCTCGAGCACTATCAGAAATCAATGATGACCTTATCTGATTTTTATTATCCATATCTATAAACCTTAGACGCGTGATGATAAATTATATCTTGTTTTACAAAAAAAGTCGGTGGATTATCAAAAGTTTTTTGAGATAATTAAAGATTATAGGTAACCGAAACACGAAGGAGGAGTGTTGCGGTCAAACTATCGAAGGAGAATCGAGTCACCATTGTAGAAAAGAAGTGTTAATTTTGTGTAAAGAGTATTATTTTTGAATCATCTTTAGATGGATATAATTGCATTACACTATACAAAAGGGTTCATGTGCTCCCAAATCAACGTTTTTATCCCATCAGCGATGATTTTCGCTCCCCCTATGCCCGTGACCGTGACCGTATTATTCATTCAGGGAGTTTTCGCCGTCTCGAATACAAAACACAAGTATTTTTAAACTCCCAGGGAGATTTTTTCCGTACCCGACTCACCCACAGCATCGAAGTGAGCCAAATCGCCCGCTCTATTTCTTCACATTTAGGACTCGAAGAATCACTCGCCGAGTCTATCGCCCTCTCTCACGATTTGGGGCATACCCCATTCGGGCACATTGGCGGAGACACCCTTGATGAGTGCTTAAAAGAGCGGGGATTTACTAGCGGCTTTGAGCACAATTTTCAAAGCTTTCGCGTCGTCACCAAACTCGAACAGCGCTATAAAGCCTTTTTAGGACTCAATCTCACTTACGCTACGCTAGAGGGGATACTAAAACACTCGTATCCATATAACAAAGTGTTTTTACCCGATGAGATTCGAGAGGCATTTGCCCTCGATACCCACCCCAGCATCGAAGCGATGATCGTTGATCGTGCCGATGAAATCGCCTACATCAGCCACGATATCGATGATGGCGTAGCCTCAGGGCTGATTAGTTTTGAAACCCTGAAATCCTCTGAGCTGATCCAAATAATTTTGCAAAAAGTATATGACGAGGGGATTCACGAAGATGAGGATGAGATGTTCCGCTACCGTTTTAGCTCCCATCTCATAAATCATCTCGTCTATTCGCTCTTGGAGCACTCCCGTGGTAAAATCGACAATACCAACGTGTTAGCCTCTGTTATTCCAGCTCATGAGCCGATAGTGATCGGATTCGAACCTGACCTTGAGACACAAATCAAAAAACTCAAAAAACTGTTATACCAAGAACTCTACCAACACAAACACATCATGCGTAAAATGTTTGCCGGAAAACAGGCGATTATTGGGTTGTTTAATGCTCTGATGGAAGAGCCGAAGATGTTACCGCGTTACTACCTCGAACAGTGTGAGCGGCGTAATCCTCACCGTGTTATCAGTGACTATATCGCCAGTATGTCGGATCGGTATGCGATGGAGCTGTATAACGAGTTATATGGACGTGTATGAATAAAATAGCAATTATCGGCGGCGGTGCGAGTGGACTTATGGCGGCCCTCTTCGCCGCACGCACAGGTGCTAATGTCACCATTTACGAGCATAACAACAGTGTGGGGAAAAAGATACTCGCTTCGGGGAACGGGCGATGTAACATCATTAACACCACCGCCACGTACGAGGATTATGCAGGAGCTGATCCGCAGTTTGTCACCTATGCACTTAAACAGCTCAATTTTCACTATTTTGAAAAGTTCTGTCACTCTATCGGACTATTACTCGACATAAAAGACGACGGCAGATGCTATCCCCTCTCGAATGAAGCCAAATCGGTACTCATCGCCCTCAAAAGTGCCGTGAGTGAAGCAGGGGTAAAAATCATCACCGATACTAAAGTTACTGCCCTAACAAAACAAGACTCCCATTTCACCGTCCAAACCGATCAGGGCAAACAAAGCTATAACAATGTTTTAATCGCCACGGGAAGTGAAGCGGCTCCACAACTGGGTGCAACGGCAGATGGATACACCTTTGCCCGTGCATTCGGACATGAGATACTCCCTACCTACCCCAGCCTCGTACAGCTCCATCTAAACTCCAAAAACCACCACAAAATGGCAGGGGTTAAAACGACCGCAGAAGTCACCCTATTCATCGATAACAAAAGTAACACAAAAGTAACAGGAGATATCCTATTTGCCGCGTACGGTATTTCGGGGCTAGCCATCCTCGACATCAGCCAACGCGCTTCTAATGCTCTGCTACACAAACAACGCGTTAGTATAGCTCTCAATCTCCTCCCCCGCTATGATCGAGCGAGCCTTGTGAGTGTCATCGAAAAACTATTTGCTTCCGTCCCTAAACACGACGTCCACACCGCCCTCTGCGGTCTACTCCCCGCCAAAATCATCACCTATCTCCTCGAAGATGCCGTAGTTGCACTCTCCACAACCGTATCCACTCTAAATCCAAAAGAGATCAAAAAAATCGCCCATTTGATCGGTGAATGGAAATTTGACGTGATCGATACCCACGGGTTTAAACATGCTGAAGTGAGCGGAGGCGGTGTCTCTACGGCACAAGTCAATAATAAAACGATGGAATCAAAGATTATAGAAGGGCTTTATTTTTCGGGTGAAGTTCTCGATATTGTGGGGAAACGTGGAGGTTATAATTTTAACTTTGCGTGGGCTAGTGGAATGATTGCGGGGAAAGAGATGGGGAAGTAAGCGCTTACGCGCTTAACTTACTTTTTAGCGCCGTAACGTTTACGATCACTAGGATCTAACCAACGTTTACGGATACGGATAGTAAGAGGAGTAACTTCAAGAAGTTCATCGTCTTCGATCCACTCTAATGCACGCTCAAGGTTCATATCACGTGGTGGAACGAGTTTAATCGCTTCATCAGCTCCAGAAGAACGGACGTTTGATTGTGCTTTACCTTTGATCGGGTTAACGTCAAGGTCGTTTGAACGACTGTGCTCACCGATGATCATCCCTTTGTACACTTTTGTTTGAGGCGCTGTGAAAAGGACACCGCGATCTTGAAGGTTGAACAATGAGTACGCTAACGCAACACCGTCTTCCATAGAGATCAACGCTCCGTATTGACGGCTCTCAACATTTCCTGTGTAAGGACGGAATTCCAAGAATGAGTGATTCATTACACCCTCACCTTTGGTATCGGTCAAGAACTGACCACGGAAACCGATCAAACCACGTGCAGGGATTTCGAACTCTACGCGAGTAAAGCCCTCACCCATCGGTACCATTGCTTTCATTTCCGCTTTACGACGACCGAGACGCTCGATGATCGTACCTGCATTGTCTGCCGGAAGGTCAACGACCAAGTGCTCGAATGGTTCACATTTGACCCCTTCGATCTCTTTTACGATAACTTCAGGACGTCCGATACCGAACTCGAAACCTTCACGACGCATGTTTTCTGCAAGAATCGTGATTTGAAGCTCACCACGACCGGAAACGA
>NZ_JAQTYM010000118.1 GCF_028688295.1 Sulfuricurvum sp. | reverse complement strand
TTACTTATGGATCGGCAACAGCAAACTGAAGCACTCCTGGCACGAGAGAGCGGGCAACTCACTCTGGCCGGACCCTTGCGACTAGTACAAGGGGGAGAAGGGGTTGTTGGCCGTATGCCCATCTACAGAGGAGAAAACAAAAAATTCTGGGGGTTTGTTTTAATCGTCATCCGTTTCCCTGAAGTACTTCATTCAACGACACTCAACAACCTGACCAAAAGTGGATATCAGTATACGCTCTCACGTATCCATCCAAACACGAACCAAATACAGATAATTGCTGCTTCGAGTACTAAAACACTAAATAATCCTATTGAAACACTCATTAAACTCCCGAATTCCAACTGGACACTACGAATTGCACCTACTAAAGGGTGGCACGATCACTGGCTTTTAGGTTTTGAAGCAGTCCTAGGGATATTTATCAGCCTGTTAATGGGATACATCGCCAAACAATACGCTGAACTCAAAAATTACCGGTATCTCCTAGAAAAACGGGTCGAGGAACGTACCTCTGAAATTTCGGAAACCAAAAATCAACTTCACACGCTACTCGACACAATTCCCGATCTTATATGGCTTAAAAGCAGTGAGGGGGTCTACCTCCTGTGCAATCCGATGTTTGAACGTTTTTTCGGTGCTAAAGAGGAGGAGATCGCCGGAAAAACTGATTACGATTTTGTTGATAAAGAGTTAGCCGATTTTTTCCGACAAAAAGACCGTTTAGCGATGGAGAGCAACACACTAAGCATCAATGAGGAGTGGGTTACTTTTGCTGATGATGGACATCGTGCCCTATTGGAGACCATCAAAACTCCAATGGCCGATGAAACGGGTAAATTGGTAGGTATTTTAGGAATTTCCCGTGATATTACTCAACGGCATATTGCGGAAACTCACTTGCTCCAAACAGAAAAGCTCCTCGAAGAGATGAGTGAAATGGCTCATGTCGGTGGATGGGAGTTTGATATTCAAAGCGGTGAAGGTGCATGGACTGCCGAAGTGGCTCGTATCCACGATATGGATCCCCATGCAGCTACAAACACGACAATAGGACTGAGTGTCTATGAGGGGCAATGGCTCGAAAAAATAGAAACTGCCATCAATGATGCCATTCATAAAGCCATTCCCTATGATTTGGAACTTCAGATGATTACGCACGCAGGGAATCAAAAATGGGTCCGAACTATTGGTGTTCCGGTGATAGAAAAAGACACGGTGGTTCGTATACGCGGTTCAATGCAAGACATCACTGCTCAAAAATCAGCTGAGGAAAAAGTACACTGGCTTGCCCATTTCGATTCTCTAACGGGATTGCCTAACCGTACGTTACTCAACGATCGTCTGAATTACGCTATCAGGATTGCCTATCGCACCCAAGACTCGGTAGCATTGCTCTATTTGGATCTGGATCATTTCAAAAATATCAACGATACGTTGGGACATCATATCGGCGATGAGTTACTAGTTCAGGTCGCTTTGCGTATCCAAGCGCTAATCCGAGAAGCCGATACCCTATCGCGACAAGGAGGTGATGAATTTATGATCCTCTTATCCGCAACGGATGCTGACGGCGCGGCACACGTTGCCGAAAAACTGATTGAAAGCATTTCAAAACCCTATGAAATACAACACCATGAGCTCTCAGTCACACCTTCTATCGGGATCGCACTTTATCCGATCGACGGAGTCAATCTGAACGTCCTCTCTCAATCAGCCGATGCCGCAATGTACCGAGCCAAGCATGATGGACGAAACTGCTACCGTTTTTTTGCCCCGGAAATTCAGGAGCGTTCAGCCCGAAATTTTGAACTCGAAAATGCCCTTCGTCATGCACTCTCGCGTAATCAACTGGAACTATATTATCAGCCTCAACTCTCAATAGAAACAGAGCGTCTTATCGGGGTAGAAGCACTACTACGATGGAACCATCCAACGCTGGGAATGGTCTCTCCGACAGAATTTATCCCGATTGCTGAAGAGAGCGGCCTAATCATCGCTATAGGCGAATGGGTTCTTCGCCGTGCTCTTGGACAATTAAAATCATGGTTAAATGAGGGCTTTGAGCCGTTTATTATGGCCGTAAACCTCTCAGCTATCCAATTTAGACATCCGAAATTGGTCTCATTGGTTTTAGATATCCTCGAAGAGTTGCAACTACCTGCACAATACCTCGAATTGGAACTCACCGAACGAATCGCCTCAGAGAACCCGCTACAAGCCATTGAGATCATGAATACTTTCTACGATCATGGAATACGGATGTCCATCGATGATTTCGGAACTGGATACTCATCACTCAACTACCTCAAAAAATTTCGAGTCTATAAACTAAAAATCGATCAATCATTCGTACGTGACATTACCGATAATCCTGAAGATAAAACGATTGTCAATACGATCATTAATATGGCACACAGTCTTAATATGATCACCATAGCTGAGGGGGTAGAAACAGCTGAACAGCTTGATCTTCTCCGTCAAAGTGGGTGTAACGAAGTACAAGGTTATTATTTCAGTAAGCCACTCCCCGCTCAAGAATTTGAACGTTATCACTCTTTATTGAAAACAGAGCAATTTAGGGGATATGAATAAGCTCTATATTATAATTCCGGTAATTAATTTTCATTAGGTGATTCAACGATGCTCTCTTCCGCTTGCCAAGATACGATTCGTGCCGCTGTATGGCTCTCCACTAAATCCTCCGGAGAGTTTCATCGGATTCAAGAAATCAGCGAAGCACTCGAACTCCCTTTTCATTTTATGGCAAAATCACTCCAAAAACTCGTTCATGCCGGAATCCTCATCTCTCAACGCGGCGCAGCAGGGGGAGTTACCCTCTCTCGAACGGCATCTGATATTACCCTCCTCTCCATCATCGAAGCAGTTGATGGAACCACCTTTTTTGACGCTTGTGTACTGGGAATCGGAGATTGTGAATCAGAGAAACCGTGTGCGCTCCATGCCCAATGGGATGTATGGCGCCAAGAGATGCTCGATATGTATGCGGCCATGCGGCTGAGCGAAATTACCGAGGATGTACTGCAACGTAAAGTAAAAAGGATATAATCCCAATATGATACGATTTTTAGCCCTTTTATCTCTTTTTCTCACCCTCTCTTTGCAAGCTCAAATCGACAAAGACGGACTCGATAAACTCAACGTAGAAGCCCTACTCGTAAAAGAACTCACAACCGGTGAAATGATCTATTCCAAAGAGGCCCTCAAAGAGATCAAACCGGCCAGTCTCACCAAAATCATGACCGCTATGCTCGCCATCGAACAAGGAGAGATGAGTCGTCCCGTAACGATCACCGCAGAGATGATAGCGGTTGAGCCGACCAAAGCGGGTTACAAAGTAGGTGAAATTATTCTTTTAGAAGATTTAGTCAAAGCGGCGATGATCAAATCCGATAACGATGCGGCCATGGCAGTTGCAATCGCTGTCGGAGGGGATCTTCAGAATTTTGTCCAGATGATGAATACAAAAGCGTTGCAAATCGGTATGAGGAATACTTTTTTTACCAATCCCTGCGGCTTTGATATAGGAGCGCACCACTCTACCCCTATTGATCTTTTGCATCTTGCAGAGTATTCTATACAGAACCCACTTTTTAATGACATTACCCGACAAAATCAACACATCTACTATTCACTCAATACCAATCGAAAATTCGTAGCGAAAACCCATAACTATCTTTTAAACCGTTACGAGTATGCCGTCGGAGTAAAAACAGGCTATACCTCCAAAGCAGGGCCTTGCCTCATTGCCCGTGCGAAAAAAGAGGGAAATGACTGTCTTATCGTTATGCTCAATTCAAAAGTCAATCG
>NZ_JAQTYM010000117.1 GCF_028688295.1 Sulfuricurvum sp. | reverse complement strand
GACAAATCATCGATTTTAAGCCGTTGAGCTGCCGCTGCTGCCCCTGATTTTTCTACATCCAGTGTGAGCAATTTTATATTTTCGTGTCCACTTTCCAGTTGAGCCGAAGCACTTTGCGCCGAGGCATAAGCACTATCATATTCGGCTTGCGTTACAAAGCCCCCTTTGAGTAGTTCCTTGTACCGTTCCAACGTCTGATCGGCAAGGTGTGCTTTGGCTTTCAAATCTTTTAGTGCGGCTTTTGCGGCAGAGAGTTGAGAGCGACTTTTCGCGATGGAGGCTTCCCCCTCATGAAGCACAGCGGTCAACTCTGATGGTTCCATTACCGCCAAAACTTGACCTGTATGTACCATGTCCCCCTCATCCGCATAGAGATTTTGAATTTTTGCCGTCGTTTTTGGGGCAAGAATGACAATCTCTTCGGCTTCAAGCGTTCCGGTTCCGAATACGGTACTATTCGTTTCAATAGTGTTTTTCTCTACCGTAGGGATTGGTGCCTCAGAAACCCAAAATATTTTTTTCAACACGATGGCACCGAGTATCAGAACGATCAATCCTATTATGATTTTTTTATCGGCAAATTTCATCGACGCATCCTTTGTTTAATAATCTAATCATGAGTGCAAAACGGACTATTTTAGTGAGTTTAGCCCCAGATAAACCGATTTTCGCAGTATCTAAAGCATTTTGAGCTTCCAACACATCAACATATGTTGCTAATCCTTGGGTATATCGACCCTCCATTAAATGGAGAGTTTGCTCTAAAGCGTCAATAAGTCCCTCTTTCGCTTTTATACTCTCAACTGCTTGCTCATAGTCGCTTCGGGCATTAAACAGCTCCTCAAACAATTGTTTTTTACTATTTTCATACTCTTGTTGCGCTATTTGAACACTCAAAGCACTTTTTTGCATTTGAGCATCGAGATATCCCCCATCAAACAGCGGTAAATTCCCTTTTAGCCCTACGTAGCTGCTATCGTATGATGAGAGTGAGCGATCGATACCGTATCCCGCAACTGCTGATAAGGTTCCATACCCTTGTGTTTTAGACGCATTGTAGTTTGATCTCGCTTGAGTCAGAACAGCTTCTAATCTTTTTAATTCTGGATTTTTTTGATGAAGTTCTTGTTGCATCGACTCGATCGATGGAATCCCCTTCCCTTCCACTGCACGATCGAGTTCGTTTCCATCAATCGACTCAACCCTCTCACCGATCAAATGTTCCAGTGCATAAAGGCTTTTACGATATTCAGTACGCTTTGAGTGTAAAAGATCTTGAGCCTCCAGCCACGACGCTTTAAAACGTGATTCATCTGCTTGAGTTTTTAGACCGTTTTGACGCATATGAAGTGCTTTTTGATACAGTTTTTCGTAATAACGAGAGGTGGCTTCGGCTGTTTGTGTGAGACGATTCAAATAGGCTGCGGTGTAGTAGTTTTGCACTACTTGTTCAATCACGACTTCCTGATGATATCGGCTTTGTTCCTTTGCTCCTAAAGATGCTGACACAGATGCTTTAAGACGCTCTTGCGTACGTCCAAAATCATACACCGTATAGGTGGCACTGATATCGGCATGAAGCGCGTCGTCATGCCGTGTTGAAAAAACACCATTTGAGGGCATTACAAAGGTTTTAGTAGGATAATACTCTGCATTCAATTCGATATGCGGATAAAGATTGGAGCGCGCACTTTGTATCTCTTTACCTGATATATCATGATTTAAACGGGCAATTTCTACCTCTGGATGAGTCTTCAGCGCCGATCTAATAGCTTCTTCGAGAGTGATCGCACAGAGATTAGTGACTAGAATATTGATGAGTGCTATAGTAAGTAATGTAAATCGCATTAATCTCCTTCTTTAATGAAATACTACCACAAAGTAGAAGTTATATTGTAAATCAAAAATTAACCCGCTTTTTGGCTACAATTCTAATAACTATCTGACCTTACGCACTTTAAAAAAGGGCGAATTGATCCGTTTTTCTCCTGCATCCGAAAGATGCGGGAAGCTTTAGGGGATTGCAAAGGTGAAAAGCGTCAAAAAAATTCAACTGCTTGAATTTTTTAGCTTTGAAACCAAAGGCTATATGCGAAAGCATAGCCGAAGGAGTCCTTGCCACTAAAACGGATAAATTCGTTTTAGTGCATAATATCACAAAAAGGAGTGTCGATGCATTTTTCCAAAACCGCTGAATACGCCATTCGGGTATTATCGTATCTCTACCGCCATCATGAGTCATCCCACTCCGTCAATGTTCTCCACCAAGAGCTCGATCTTCCCTACAAATATCTCACCAAAATGGTGACGGATTTGGTCAAAAAGGGGCTAGTAAATGCCTCTCGCGGTCGTGAGGGAGGGATAAGTTTAGCTAAAAATGCCGATCAAATTCGTCTGTGCGATATTCTCGAAGCGATTGGGGAGCCGTTGGAGCATGAGCGTTGTATCTTGGGATTTGAGAAATGTGATGCTTCGAATCCGTGTGCTTTGCATGAGCAATGGGTTCAGCCCAAAGAGCTGATTGAGACGATGCTCACTACCACGACACTCGCATCACTGCTCGACAATAAAGAGACAAAAATCTAGAGTATTTTACTCTGATATGGGATGCATATACGCAATAGCGATCAGTGAGAGAACCACTACCAGCCAGAGGGTTGGAATAAGACGATATTTATAGTCTACCTCTCTTAAATCCATAAAATAATCACTGATCAGTTGCCCTTTGATAAACGTACTAATCACTAAAAATATGGCAAAAAATCCACTGAAAAGCTCCAAGTAGCCTACCAAAAAAGCCGAAAACGACAAAACGACCAAAACAGCAAAAATATCTTCTACGTGTAGTTTCATTCCCTCTCCTAACGCATGATGTAGATTAAAGGAAAGAGGACAATCCACAACAAATCCACCAAATGCCAATAGATCGCACCCGTTTCGAACCCTCTGCAATCTGCAGGGGTGTACCCTTGGTTTTTAGTTTTACGATATAGATTATAGAGGATTATAACTCCCAAGGTAACGTGCATGAAATGAAACATAGTAAGCAGCAGATAGAACATGAAAAATGTATTCGTACTGAGAGTAATACCCTGAGTAAAGAGATGGGAAAATTCGGATAGTTTTAAAACGAGAAAGGTGCTTCCCAACATCATTGCACCTAAAAGCCATTTCGAAGCGCGCATACTTGCCTCATAGCGCTGATGCAATTGCATCGTTTTTATCGTTTCAACACCCCTGACAATCAAATAACTGCTCGTAATCAAAATCAGCGTATTGATAAAACCGATAGTTTGATTCAGCAGAAGCTGAGAATCATTAAACATTTGCAAATTGACTCTACGCGAATAAGCGTATCCCACAAATAACAACCCAAACGTGAGCAGTTCAACGTAGACGATGATCCAAATCGCAAAATCCCCCGGCGGATAGGGTTTTTTATCTACGAGAATCTCAGACATGTACGCTTTTAATAAAATGGAGTGAGATCAGTTTTTCGAGTACCGCTAACACATCCTCTTCATCACTGAGCGATTCGACAATAGAGTGCATGCACGCTTGGTAAGGATCGAACCCGTGGGCAATCAATTTTCCTGCATAAATAAGCAATCGTGTTGATACGGCTTCTTGGATATCACTATCGCTTAATTGACGGATTTCCCCCGCGATTGAGACCAGTTTTTGGGCAATCTTTTCATCCACCCCGCTCTCTTTAACGATCACCTCTGTCTCTACCTCCGCTTTTGGGTAGTTAAAAGTGAGGGAGATAAAGCGTTGTTTAGTGCTGGGTTTCATCCCCTTTAAAACATTTTGATATCCAGGATTGTACGATAC
>NZ_JAQTYM010000116.1 GCF_028688295.1 Sulfuricurvum sp. | reverse complement strand
TCGTGATCTCTGCACTTTGCCCCCTCTGCATCTGGAGGGTTTTAGCGACGAATGTCTGCAACTCCCTAAAGCCCTCTTTCTCTAAGCCTTTGAGGATGGTTTTGCCGTCCTTGTCTAAGTTGCAATAAACGACATGGGCGTGTAGGTTGTATTCGGGTTTCCCCTCATCGTTGATGTGTCCCTCGTCTCGATGGATTGAACTTTGAACGGCTCTAAGTCCGTGCTTTTGCTCTAGGTACTCGTTGATTTTTTGAATGTCTTTAAGGGTGTGGTGAGCTTCGAGATTGATTGCCGCCTCGACTGCGAATATTTTTGCTTGGAGTTTTTGCCCTGTGCGCTCTTGGTATTTTTCTTTGGCGTTCTCGACCATCTCCTTGAGAAGTTCTCTTGATTCGGTTGCTGATCGATCGCACTCATTTTCTAATCGGTGCTCGATAGGTAAAAGGTGCTTCGGTTCTCGTTCTTCGGTGCGGTCGTTATGTTCAAAACCGGCAGAGCCTTTTTTGAAATTTATGCTACTCCCTCTCGTCATTTTTGAAGCTCCTTGTGGGCAAAAAAATCTCACAAATAACTCGTAAGAGGTATGTAGTGAGCTCACTACATACCTTGCAGGTATTTATGTTCGCAAAATTGTACCACAAGGGTACTGCTTTTGAGAGTATAGATTAATTGAAAATAATATTATTTTGTGTATACTATTGAGATTTTAAAAAGGACTTGAAATGAAAAAAATACTATTGGGGACAGTTTTAACTGCAAGTACAATATTTCTTTTAACCGGTTGCGGTGCTACTACGGGGATGGGAGTTAAAAATCATAATTTATTAAGTGTATTTAATAGCAATATGGATGCAGAAAAAACAACAGGTATTATTTTTGATATGTCAAAATATTGCAGTTCCGGACTTCTTGTTGCTGAGAAAGACAATTTAAAGACCCTAAATACATCAGTCATTGATTATAAAATCAAAAATTCCACGGGTTATTATATGCACATTGAAATTGAGGCTATTGATCAATCACATGCAAAAGTCAGCATTTATGACTATATGAATACAGAAGTTACTAGAAAAACCGCTAAAACTATTGAAAATTGGGTTAATGGTGGTAGCAAAACTTGTGAAGGTGCTATGATTTAATCTTATCATAGAAAGATGATAGTCCGAGGGGTGATTAATCCCTCGTTTTTGATTAGTGCAGAGCGGGCGCGAACGCCATCAACACGAAAAAGACTATCAAGGTTTTGTGGTACAAAAGGGGAATTCTCCTTTCAGAGGTACTACCCACTTCCACCCTACCTGCCAAAAAATTGGCAAAAAAAAAGGCAGAAGCTCGAAAGCCTCCGCCCCGTACCTCTTATCCGTTAATCAGACGGAAAGAAAAATACCCTTTGTACACGGTGAAATTATATCACGATTTTTTAATCTTATCGGCAAGCCAAAATACCGGCATTAAAAGCGTCATTATAATTCGTAGTAAAAGCGGATCACCGCCTCCCATCCGTTCAGGTTCATGTTCCATAATTACCCCTTGATCTTCTTAAAAATTCGTCCAAAGAATCCGTTTGCGCTTGAGGGCTTCGACGCTTCGATAGCGTCCTCTTCGCTTAGAGCATCCTCGACAAATGCCCCCATCTCTTCGGCTTCTTCTTTGGTGACTTCGATGACGTTCGGTGCATCATCTTCCACAACATCGATGAAAGGCAATGGAGCTTCCTTGAGCATTTTTTGCTTCTCTTTCCATGCCTCCCATATCTCTTTACGGGCTTTTAAATCTTCTCGACGGTCTAAGAGCTGTTGCCAAATGCGCTCTATTTCGTCTTCCTCGAAACGTCGCTTTTTGTTCATGCCATCATAGAAATAGCCTTTATCGTTTAGGAAGATATGCCCCTCGTAGAACTCGTAGAGAAGCCCATCATATCCCATAAATTCCTTGAGGAACCATGCTTTAAACTTCGGCAACTCATCCCGACGTGTGCTTGGCTTGGTTCTGATCTTCCACACCAAATGAGTATAAGCCCGTCCCGTCTTTTTCGGCTCGTAACTTACCGTCAAGTCGGTTTTTTCGTTGATGTATCGCTCTGCAACGTCAAGAGCCTTTCGTTTAAAATCCCCGTAGGCTTTCATAGACTTAGGGACTTCTAAAATCCTTTGCCACTCGGCAATCTCCACCTCTAAAGAGCCTTTTAGCTCCCATTGTTTGAGTAGCATATAGATACGCTTTGCGTACTCGCTCGGAAGCTGGAGGATTTGGCGGAGATCCCCTTTTAGGTATAGCTCATCTTTGAGCTGTATCAAATAGGGTTTTAGCTTCGGGTCGAATGAAAGTTCAATAAGCCCCATTTTAGGCTTATATTCAAAGCTTGAAATCCATCCCGTTACCAAAAACCCCCCATCTTCTAGGTCGATAGTGAGGTTTTTTTTGCGTAGCTCTTGCGCCATTTTCTTTAGGGTTCTGCTATCAAGTTGCTTCCCGAAATAGGCTTCGAGGTCGGTAACTTTGAAGCTGTACGGCTTAAAATCCTCATCCTCATTCCTGATCTCTGCCACCATTTTTAAGATGATGTCCGTTTCTACGGGGGTTAGACTGTATTTAGCTGTGTTAAGGCTATGCCCCATTTTTACTATGTTACGATTGGATAACTCCATAAAAACCCTCGTTCAATTTGGGCTATTATATAACTATGCCGTATTGTGTGTCAAGTCATAGTTATAGTGGAAAAAGTCATAGTTATAGTGGAAAAAGTCATAGTTAGATATGAATTATGACCTTTTCCACCCATCTTTTTTGGTCAAAAAAACAACCATTTTTTGAGTGGAAAAAGTCATAGTTAGAGCCTTTTTTGAGTGGAAAAAGTCATAGTTAGAGTGGAAAAGGTCATAGTTAGACCTCTGAAACACCGTAAAATATGGGATTAAAAAGGGGTCTAAAGCTTAGTAGAAAGCTTTTGTATTAAAGCTTCTTCTTACGAAGTGTAGAAAATTAAATAAAAGTCCGAAATTCTAAATTTCAGAACACCAAAAAAAGAGGGGTAAATCTGCTCATCTTTCCATCCCTTTTTTAGTCTCTTTGCCATGATCTTTTAGAAATGCTTTTATTCTATCGGTCGGGTTCAGTTCTTGAGCTTTGTTCAGCAAACCATCCGCAAGGTTTTTAACGGCTTTAATCGTGTTGTCCTTGATTTTCGTAAACGTCTCGATCATCTTCGACGATTGATCGTGTATCCGATTGTGTTCATTGAGAACACGAGTGAGATTCGCTTTGAGAGTTGGTTCATCGATTTTATCGCCCATAAACCCCTTAGACTTGCTCGATTCGATAATCTGCTCGACGGTGATTGTGCGAATAGCTTTGAGGTCATTGGTACGCTTATCTTGAGCAACGTCATTCGTGGCATACCAATCCGTAAGCTCAACGTCTGATTCTTTCTCAAATTGCATTATGAGCGATTTAGAAGCGTTTAGAGGCTCTATAAGCGTTTTTTTCTCTTCAGAGTGAATTGATACGTCTTTTGATACTTTTGTGGCTTCTAGGGCTGTTTTTAGCTCGCTGATCGTCAAATCCTTTGCCTTGATCTGCTCTTTGAGGTCTTTGTTGAGTTGTTCAAGCTCTGCATACTCGGAACGTGTTGCCCCACGCTCTTTGAGCTGTTCCCGTAGTTGAGCTATTTCATCTTTGAGGTCTTTGTTCGTTGCTAAGACTTTTTCGTGCCTAAATTCTTGTGGGCTCTTATGCTTCGCTTTCGTGATCTCTGCACTTTGCCCCCTCTGCATCTGGAGGGTTTTAGCGACGAATGTCTGCAACTCCCTAAAGCCCTCTTTCTCTAAGCCTTTGAGGATGGTTTTGCCGTCCTTGTCTAAGTTGCAATA
>NZ_JAQTYM010000115.1 GCF_028688295.1 Sulfuricurvum sp. | reverse complement strand
CATCATCCAGACGCTGTGTCAGAGGAGAATTCATATCGGCACTGAAACATTGATCCCTAAACACCGTAAGACCCTCTTTGAGCGTCAGCTCAAACCAGTTTCGGCATGTGATTCGGTTCCCCGTCCAGTTGTGAAAATATTCATGAGCGATAACGCTCTCTATCCCTAAAAAATCGGTATCTGTGGCTGTCTCTTCATCGGCTAGGACATAGTGGGAGTTGAAAATATTAAGCCCTTTGTTCTCCATCGCACCCATGTTGAAACTGTCCACCGCAACGATGTTATACACTTCCAGATCATACTCACGACCATAGGTGTATTCATCCCACTCCATCGACTTTTTGAGACTTCGCATCGCATGATGACATTTATCCTCATTACCTTTGTCACAATAAATCGCCAAATCGACATTTTTACCGCTAGCCGTCGTGTAAGTGTCAGTAATGGAGCCCAAATCTCCCGCGACCAGAGCAAAGAGATAACAAGGTTTAGGGATCGGATCTTCCCAAAGGGCGAGATGCTTGCCGCTATCTAGCACTGCTGTTCCTCGCAAATTTCCGTTGCTCAGCAGAATAGGACATCGTTCTTGTGAAGCGATAATTTTTGTTGTAAATTTCGTCATTACATCAGGACGATCGATAAAATAGGTGATACGACGGAACCCCTCAGGCTCGTTTTGGGTACACCATATACCGCCGGAGCGATAAAGCCCCTCTAACTCCGTATTCTCATCGGGATAGATACGGTTAATAATGCGGATTTTGGCACTATCACTATCCAGTGGGAGGATAAGTGCACTCTCTTCTAATCTGTACTTCGTCTCATCGAGGAGTTCATCATTCACCCAAATTAGCTCTAAATCGAGTTTTTCACCATCGAGTCGAAGCTCTGTGGCATCTGCGTTTTGACGACGGATCTCCATAATATTCTCAACCCTCGTTGATGATTCTTCGATGATAAATTCGAGGTTACACGTGACTATGGTATAGTCGCTCGGAGTGTAATCTTGATAATAAATAGTGTTATGGGTGTTCATTAGGTTCTCTTTATCTACTCTTTTTTGAAATAATACTCAAATTACGCTACACTTAAGACATTAAAATATAAAGCAACAACGATGCACAATAATTTATATCTCGCACGTCAGCCCATTTTAAGTCGTGCAGAGTCCATTATCGGATACGAATTTTTTTACCGCAACACCTACGGTGAGTGTGTGATCGATGATCCCAGACATGCTACCGCATCGGTTTTGGTCAATTTACTCAATCAAATCGGATCAACCTCGGCATTTGGTGAGACATTAGCCTTTATCAACACTGACGGACCGTTATTGCTAACTGATATCCTTCGCACCCTCCCCAAAGAGAGATTTGTCTTCGAGCTATCGGCATCCATGAAAATCAACGCCCGTATCCATGAAGCAATCCGCTATTTTCATGGATTAGGGTATCGGTTTGCTCTGGATAATGCATCTTTTAATCCACTCTATCTCGAAGCTTTTTCTACCCTCTTCCCCTATATCGAATATGCTAAATTTGACGTTACGCAAACTGATATTGAACAATTTTCTCACGCTCCAAACCCTTATGGACAAATGAAACTCATCGCCCAAAAGGTTGAATTTTATGAGATGGCCGAAGCGTATGAGCAACTAGGATTTGAGTATTTTCAAGGATTTTATTTTGCCCATGCTCATGTCATTACCCAAAAGCGAATTGATCCTCAGTACATGGATGTGATGGAGCTTTTTACCCTGCTGCAAAATGATGCGCCGATGGAAGAGATATGCGATTCGTTTAAATATCAGGGGATTATCGCCTTGCAGCTGCTGCAGTTTCTCCGTTCTGTTCATCCTGAATACCTCAAAGGGAGCCTCTCCATACGTGAGATGATCGAAAAATTCGGTAAAAGTGCCCTTATGCAATGGCTTCTGCTGATTATCTACTCCAAATCGGGGACGAGATCGATTGATGAGAAAAATCCTCACGCCGTTTTTGCCCAAAATAGAATCGATAAAATGGTCGCTTTACTGGAGATAATCACCACTGAGCCGACCCAAGCGCAACTTGAACAAATCCATTTGATCGCGATGCTCTCACTGTTAGAGGGGGTAATGAACGTACCGATGGAGTCGCTGCTACAAACCCTCCATCCTAGCCGTCAAATCGAAGATGCCCTTGTAACGCATACGGGGATGTTGGGGAGAGTGTATGCCGCATCTCTAAAACTAGAGACAGGCGATCTAAACGGAGCGGCAATTTTGCTCAAATCTTACGGGGTGACCCCCGATGAGATTAGCTCATTGCATCCATAGAGGTAAGAAGTTCATCCATTTTTTGATCGACCGTCCCCACATACTGGGTTAGATCCATCATCTCATCCATATTTTTGTTGAGTGATTCACTGTTATCGTTTATCGCTTGGATCAAGATATTGATCGTCGCAGAGATTTCAGCGAGAGATTTTTGAGTTCGCTCAGCAAGCTTTCGCACCTCATCGGCAACGACCGCAAAACCGCGTCCATGTTCACCTGCGCGTGCTGCTTCGATAGCGGCATTGAGAGCCAAAAGGTTTGTTTGATCAGCGATATCTCCGATCGTCACTAAAATAGCTTTTGTCTCTTGAGCATTGCCGACAAGTGATTGAAGGTTATTTGAAAGCTCATGTTCTTTGCCCGCAACACTTTGAATACGCTCAACGGTAGAATTAATCATCCCATTGAGTTCGATAAATTTGGTTGAACGTAGATCCTCAATGGTCGCTTTAAGGTTTTTGGTATTGTTATCCAAGACCTCTTTAGCTTCATTATTTTGCTGTTCCATTGATTCTAATGCTATTCCGAGATCATTAATTTTCGAGAGCATTATCCCCATTTTTCCCTCGACATTAACCGTCGTTCGCATGGAGAATTTCCCCTCACTCAACGCTTCTAAAATTTTTATAGCACAATCAAGATTTTTTTCGGTTGCATCCAACATTGTGTTCATGGTATTACGAAGAATATGAACGTGTGGCGTTTTCGTATCACTTCCAATACGGCATGCATAATGTCCCTGTCGTACTTTATCGGCTAACAGTACCATTTCACCGGCTACTAACGTATCATGTTGCAACATCTCTTCATGAGCTTTTGCTAATACATTGAGTTTCTCTTCACTGCTTCCTATTTTGGCATCCAATAACGTAAGACGATTACGCTTGAAGTGCATGAGCTGGAGGAAATTATCCAATTGTTTTTGAATTGCTTCATCCCCGGCTTGTGCACTTGTCATCAGCCACAATGCGACCAAGAGAACAACCACTATGGCACCGGCTAAAACAGCTATACTTTGAGCGACGACTCCTACTGACAAACCAAGCGTCGCAACTATGACTAAAATCGTTATTTTTATCGAGTTCTTCATGGTTGCTACCCTTAATTCATTGTTTTATAAAGACGTTCAGCTTCGGCGATCTCTTCACTTGATGCTTTACGCCGACACGACATGAACCCGCAACTTCCGCTACCACATGCGATGTTTGGATACACAGTAGCATAGACCCAATAATATCCTCCACTCTTAGTCGCATTTTTGACGTATCCCGTCCATACTTTACCACTTTTAGCCGTATCCCAGAGATCTTTAAAAGCAGCACGCGGCATGTCCCGATGACGCACAATACTATGTGGTTTTCCCACCAACTCCTCTAACGTATAACCAGCGATTTTACAGAAATCTTCATTGGCGAAAAGGATGACCCCTTTTTCATCCGTTTGAGATACCAGAAAATCGGTATCTTTTAGCACATATTCGCTTCCCATTTGATCACGCCCTTGCTAATATTTTTCTATTTACGGATAGTAATGCAATTGGTGTGCCAAAATGT
>NZ_JAQTYM010000114.1 GCF_028688295.1 Sulfuricurvum sp. | reverse complement strand
TCCCTTTAGGATGGTTGAACCATCCCGGATCGCTGTAATCTCCATGAGGCTGATTGCGACGCACTTTCACTACCGTAAACATCCCCCCCATCTCGATGGGGCCAAATGGCCCTTTCCCAGTCATCATCGGTAGCGTATTTTCAGGGAGTTTCATCCCCATCTCCGCCATATCCTGCATCTCTGCCATCCCGTTTTTCCCCATCGGCATATACATGTAATCAGGCATTAAATCACTGATCTTTTCGGTCAAATCATCTTGTTTCACCCCGATCATATTCGGAACATTATGCCCCATCGGTCCCATCGTGTGGTGGGATTTATGGCAGTGAAACGACCAATCCCCCTCCTCGGTGGCTATAAATTCGATGGCGCGCATCTGTCCTACTCCTACATCGATCGTCACTTCAGGCCATCTTGCACCTTTTGGAACCCATCCTCCGTCGGTGCAGGTCACCTCGAATGGATGACCGTGCATGTGGATCGGATGGTTGGTCATCGTGAGGTTTCCTACCCGAATACGGACACGATCACCGACACGAACATTCATCGTCTCTATACCCGGAAAAACACGGCTGTTAAAACTCCAGATATTAAACTCAGTCATCGTTGAGGGATTGGGGGTATACGTTCCCGGTGCGACGTCGTAACTGGCAAGTAGAAAACAAAAATCCCGATCCACTTTATGCAGTTTAGGATTTTTCGGATGGACAATAAACATCCCCATGCACCCCATTGCCATTTGTACCATCTCATCGGCGTGGGGATGATACATAAACGTCCCGCTCTGACGTAAGGTAAATTCATAGACGTATGTATCCCCCGGAGCGATCTGCGGCTGGGTCAAACCGCCGACTCCGTCCATCCCGTTAGGGAGTATTAAGCCATGCCAATGGATCGTCGTGTGTTCGGGGAGTTTATTGGTCACAATCAGCCGTATCCTATCACCCTCCACCGCTTCGATAGTAGGGCCAGGAGAGGTACCGTTGTATCCCCAGCAGTTCACTACCATCCCAGGGGCAAACTCCCGCACTACCGGTTCGGCGATAATATGAAACTCTTTCACCCCCTCTTTCATCTCATAGGGCAATGTCCAGCCGTTGAGGGTCACGACGGGATTATAATTTTTCCCCTCTTTGGGGGTAATCACCGTTGCAGGTGAGAGGACCCGTTTGGGGTTGTTGACGAGGGTAAGCTGTCGCTTGATCCCCCCATGTGCAGCGTGTTCATGTTCAGATGCTTTAAGGTTCGGACTCAATGCTGCGGATGCAATCAATGCCGCACCCAAACCTAAAAAATCGCGTCGATCGGATGCCATTACAATTTCCCCCCTATCGTGTATTCCAAATCGGCTTCTCCTTTTTGGTATTCTCCCCGCGCTTCAAGCGCTTCTATTTTGGCTTCCCCTGCTCGGCGCTGATCTTCGAGCAGTTCATAAATACCATCCAACATTCCGTTGTAAAAGAGCTGTGTCTCTTCCAAAATTTGCTGATTGTTTTTGACGATCACCTCATCATACTCTTTTGCAATATCATAGCTGTATCGGTAGTGTCCGTATCTCTCACGCACCTCTGAGCGGATTGTGACCGCTCTCTCGTAGAGATGGTGGACACTTTGATTATACATCGCCTCTGATTTGCTCACCCGCGCTTGTCCAAAATCAAATATGGGGATGGGGAGTTTTATCCCAAAGGTATTAAACCGCTTTTCACCCGTTGTTTTTTCACTCTCGAGTGAAAGTTCCACCTCATCCAAAAGACGAGTATTTTGTGTATATCCTGCCTGCATTGCGGCGTAATCTACCGATTTGATCGCACTGCGCATATCAAGACGGTTGGCGATGGCACGTTTTTCCAATCCGGATTCTGTGATCACGCTCTCCGTAGGCTTAAGTGGTTCGGTACTCAACGTATAATGGGTTTGCTCCCCATACAAACCCAAGAGGGTATTCAATGCTTCCCGCGCTGAAGCATTTTCGCGAGCAAGCTTCATCGATTCGATACGAGCATGCTGATAAGCATCTTGAATTTTGAGCATTTCACGTTTGGAGAGGTTCCCCGCTGTGTATTGGCGTACTGCTAATTGCAAAGATGCTTCATGTGATTTTAGAATCGATCGGTTGAGGGCAACTTTCTCTTCCGCTACACGTGCATCCACATAGCTCTTCTTTGCATCTCTTGCACTGCGCAACACACTATCCCCGACGCGAAACGTTGTCTCTTCGAGTGCTAATCCGCCAAGTTCACGCCGCAAAGGGATCCAAAGAAGGTCTAAAAAAGCTACTTCTACGCTTAATGTGGAAGTAGTGATCCCATTAGCTCGTCCAATACTGTAGCCCAAAAGCGGATTACGCATCAAACCCGCTTCAACCAATTCACTTTGGGCTATCCCGATCTCTTCATACATTTGCTGTAAGACACGGTTATTGATCAGCATAATACGCACAGCGTTTTCCTGTGTCAAAGGTGCTGATAAAAGGGCTCGGACACTCTCATCCACCATGGCTGCTTCTTGTGCCGTTTTGATCCATTGAAGATTGCTAATCCCCCGCTCGCTTGCCAAATTTTCTAAAGAGCTAAAAGCTTCCTTTTGAGTGAGTGTGGAGCATCCGGTGAAGAGTATGAGTGCTATAATGGATACACTGACGGTTTTGGCTACCATTTTTTTGCCCCTCCGTGCCCCGTGACGTTTTGATCCTCTTTTTGAACACACCCCTCATCCGCGACATCAACCGATCCCGGAGGAGACATATAAACGCTTCTACCCTCAATGGCATCGCTCGATACAGGTGTCGAAACATTCACATCTCCAGCATAGCCGATGATCCCGATTAGAATGAGAACGAGGATACGGTTCATTGTTTTTTCATCCGTACAATAATATTCTTGCCCTCTTTTTGAATAAATTCAAAATTCACTCGATCACCCACTTCCAACGGATGGGTCAGCTCATGGTCACTAACCTCAAACGCCATATTCATCGAAGGCCATTTGAGCTCAGGAATCGGATCATGAAAGATACGAAGAGTCTCATGATTTTGGGCTAATGATTTCACCATTCCGGTTGCATGGATCGTTTTTTCACTCACCATGGAGTGTTGCTGATGATCACGATGTTCATCTCCCATGGCAAAAACTAAGCTACCCATCCCCAACGCCGCATAGAATAGTGCACTTGATAACTTTAATTTCATTGTGTGATCCTTTTTTAGCTATTTACCAAAAGTGTATCACAGCCGCTAAAGAAATAATTTAATCAAATAATAACGGTATTAATAGATAGAAAATAAAAATATCACTAAACAACAAAGTGATTATTTTTTAATCAGCAAACTGTATCTTATTCGGACTTTTTACTCTACAATTATTTCAGACAAAATAGTCTTAATAAGGAGTTCCCATGAAAAGCTTGAATATTTTAGGAAAAGGTGCGTTAGTGTTATCACTAGCTGCTTCCATAGCGATGGCTGCACCAGAGAAAAAAGATCTCAAAATCGGATTTATCCCATTGACCGATTGTGCAGCTTTGGTTATCGCAAAAGAAAAAGGGTTCTTTGCCAAACACGGCTTGAACGTCGAATTAAGCAAAGAGGCTTCATGGGCAAACGTCCGTGACAAAATGACCGTCGGAGAGCTCGATGCATCTCACATGCTCGCCGCTATGCCGATCGCGACTACGCTCGGTGTGGGAAGTACCAAAAAAGATATGGTTGCCCTCATGGCACTCGGTCAAAACGGCGATGCGATCAGCGTATCGAACAAAATGTATGACGCGATGATGGCGGCAGACCCTGCGGCTACCAAAAAAGGGTCCGCCGTAGCACTCAAAAAAGTGATCGCTAGCAAATCGATGGGGGTTCCTGAGTTCGGGATGAC
>NZ_JAQTYM010000054.1 GCF_028688295.1 Sulfuricurvum sp. | reverse complement strand
ATCGAGAGCGTTTTAGGATTTGGAAGCCAAAACCCGTATGAGTATTTCCAATTTGGGTTGGATGAAGCGGCAAAAGCAAAAATCGATGATTTAATCACTCAGCGTACCGACGCAAAAAAAGCCAAAGATTTCGCCGCTTCCGATGCCATCCGTGATGAACTCACCGCACTCGGAGTATCAATTATGGATACAGCTAGCGGAACGTTTTGGGAGATACGGGAGTGAAATTCAGCGAAATTTATAAACGATACTGGCCCTACATAAAAGGGTATAAATTTCAATATGCAATGGTTTTGATCGGTATATTATTAACGGTCACCGCTACTGCAGGTACAGCCCATATCATGCAACCGTTGATGGATAATATGTTCATCAAAAAAGAGGCGGATATGCTCTATATTATCCCCTTCTTGTTGGTAGGGATCTACATTATAAAATCCATCGGACGCTATCTTCAAGCGGTTTACAATACGTATATCGGAATGCACATTGTCTCCCGTTTACGTGAAAATCTACTGGATAAAATCGTCCGTATGGATATGCAGTTTCTCTATACTAACCGCAGCGGTGAACTGATTTCGCGAATTACTAATGACATCGCCCGTATTCAGTATTTTGTTTCCACTATGATGCCTGAACTGATTCGTGAAAGTCTCACGGTAGTTGCTTTGCTCGGCTATGTTATTTATCTTAATGCAATACTCGCATTTTGGGCACTGTTTGTGATGCCGGTGATCATATTTCCTTTACTTAAAATTACCCGTCGGCTCAAACGCCTATCACATCGTTCTCAAGAGAAAAATGCTGATTTAATGACCCGATTGACCGAAGTCTTTAACAATAGCGAAATCATTAAAGCCAATGCGACCGAAAAGTATGAAGTCACACGGTTCAAAGATGAAAATGAGCACTTTTTCAAACTCAATATGAAAACAACCTATACGAGCGAATTGGTCTCTCCACTGATGGAAATCATCGCCGCAATCGGACTGGCTACTGTTATTTTTGTTGGAGGACAACAAGTCTATTCCGGAGCTATGAGTGTCGGAGAATTTACCGCGTTTTTAACAGCCGTAGGACTCGTATTCCAACCTCTTCGCCGTGTCAGTGCAATCTACAGTAAAATTCAAGATGCCCAAGCCGCCAGTGAGCGCGTCTTTCAGATTTTCGACATTGAAAATGAGGTCAAAGACGGCATTTTATCTCTTGATGAATCGGTAAAATCGATCGAATTTAAGGATGTTTCCCTCAAATTTGGTGAAAAACTCGCACTTAATGGGATTAATCTTACGATTAACGCGGGTCAAACGGTCGCGCTGGTGGGTCAAAGCGGCGGGGGTAAAAGTTCTCTTGTTAATCTCTTACTCCGTTTTTACGATCCCTCAGAGGGAACCATCTCACTGAACCAACTGGATCTCAGGGAGTACACCCAAAACTCGCTACGCAATCAAATCGCCGCCGTATCGCAGCGGGTCTACATCCTCCAAGATACATTAGCCGCCAATGTTGCCTATGGAGCTGAAATCGATGAAGAGAGGGTGAAAATTTCACTCCAAAAAGCGGATGCTCTCGAATTTGCTTCTGCACTCCCTGAGGGTATCCATACCATCATGCAAGAGTTCGGTGCGAATCTTTCCGGCGGTCAGCGTCAGCGGATCGCTATCGCCCGTGCCATCTATAAACACGCATCACTCCTTATTTTTGATGAAGCCACCAGTGCACTGGATAACGAAAGCGAAAAGCGTATCCAAGGAGCATTACAATCGTACGCTCAAGACAAAATCACTCTGATTATCGCTCATCGCCTTAGTACAATTGAGCATGCTGATATGATTTTGTATTTTGAAGAGGGGCATATTATCGCTCGCGGAACCCATAAAGAGCTTCTCGAAACTTCAGAGAATTACCGCCGTCTTGCAGGAAAAATGGGGGAATAATCCCCTATTAATCCTTTTTTGAGTATAATCGCGTCAATTTTAACCCTTCAAGAGGCGGATGGTATGTTTGATTACGAATCTTTAAAACCCTGGCTTTTTAAACTTCAACCTGAAAGCGCTCATACCCTTGCGGCTGGACTTTTGTCATCTGCAAGCTATTGTCCCCCCCTCTTTAACGGCTGGATGGCGAAACATTTCGTAAGTCACCCTTCCCTCGCCCAAGAGCTTTTTGGACGTACCTTTTTAAACCCTGTCGGTCTTGCGGCTGGGTTTGATAAAAACGCGACAATGTTTCACGGCGTTATGTCGATGGGGTTTGGTTTCACCGAGATCGGCACCCTCACCCCAAAACCTCAAGAGGGAAATCCACGCCCCCGTTTGTGGAGACATATCGAAGAAGAATCCCTCCAAAATGCAATGGGATTCAACAATGACGGCCTTTTCCGCATCTCTCATCGTCTCAAAAACATTTACCCTTTTAGCACCCCTATCGGTGTCAATATCGGTAAAAATAAAATCACCCCTGATGATAAAGCGATCAAAGACTACACCACCCTTATCAAAGCACTCCACGAGTACGCCGATTATATGGTTATCAACATCTCTTCACCAAATACTCCGGGGTTGCGCGATCTCCAAAACGAAGCGTTTATCAGCCAGCTTTTTGCCGAAGCTAAAGCGCTCACCAACAAACCGATTCTCCTCAAAATCGCCCCAGATATGAACGAAGATCAAGCCGTAGCACTCTGTGTTCATGCGGTTGAGAGCGGAGCTGATGGAATCATCGCAACCAATACTACTATCGATTACTCTCTCGTCAGTGAACCTGAAGATATCGGGGGGCTAAGTGGTGAAGTGTTGCGTGAGCGCAGTTTTTATCTCTTTGATGCGATTGCACGTGAGCTTTATGGCAAAACAACCCTCATCAGTGTCGGGGGGATAAGTACTCCCGAAGAGGCTTATCGTCGCATTCGTGCCGGTGCTTCACTGGTTCAGATTTATACCTCATTGATTTTCAAAGGTCCTGAAGTGATCGAAGAGATCAACAGCGGTTTAATCGATTTATTGGCATCGGACGGTTTCACCTCGATCATTGAAGCAATCGGTGCAGATCGGCAATGAAAATCCTCATTGCAACAATTTTGTCTCTAGGAACCCTTATGGCCTCATCGCTCCCTCATTATGAAACGAAAATTCTCTCCAACGGATTGCAAGTCGTTGCCATCCCGATGGATAACGCTTCACAAGTTATCTCCACCGACATTTTCTATAAAGTGGGAAGTCGTAACGAAGTGATGGGGAAAAGCGGAATCGCCCATATGTTAGAGCACATGAATTTCAAATCGACAAAAAACCTCAAAGCGGGCGAGTTTGACGAAGAGGTAAAAAGTGTCGGGGGAATGAATAACGCCTCAACGGGATTTGATTTCACCCACTATTACATCAAATCCAGCAGTGAAAATCTGGGGAAATCCCTTTCGCTTTTTTCGGAACTGATGCAAAATCTTAACCTCAAAGACGAAGAATTCCAACCTGAGCGTAACGTCGTTGCCGAAGAGCGCCGTTGGAGAACCGATAACAATCCGATGGGGTATCTCTATTTTCGCCTTTTTAACAGCGCATACGTTTATCACCCTTACCACTGGACACCAATCGGATTTATGAACGATATCCAAACATGGACATTAGAAGATATCCGCTCTTTTCATGAAACCTACTATCAGCCGAAAAATGCCATTTTGATCGTAACGGGTGATATCAACCCGGCAAAAGTTTTCGAAGAAGCTGAAAAACACTTCGGAAATGTTGCCAACACCCTCGACATTCCGGTGAAAAAAGTGATCGAGCCTGAACAAGACGGCGCACGCCGAGTTGAAGTAATCAAAGAGAGTGAAGTCGAGATGCTCGCTATCAGCTTCCCTATCCCGAATTTTCAACACGCCGATCAGCCTAAACTCTCTGCCTTGAGTGAAATGCTCAGTTCTGGGAAAAGTTCACGCCTAAACCGTTTATTAGTAGACGAAAAACGGTTGGTAAATCAGGTTTATGCCTACAATATGGAAAACATCGATCCGGGTGTTTTCCTCTTTTTAGCAGTATGTAACAACGGAGTGAAAGCCGAAGAGGTGGAAAAAGAGATTTGGAATGTGATCCATACTCTCCAAAAGAAGCCCGTAGATAAAGCAGAACTGGACAAAGTAAAAATCAACACAAAATCCGATTTTATCTACTCATTGGAGAGCTCAACTTCAGTCGCCGATTTGTTCGGCAGCTATCTCGCTCGCGGAGATATAGCACCTCTGATAAACTACGAAGCAACGATTGAGGCATTAAACCCTGCAGAGATCCAAAAAGTGGCAGCACAGTACCTAATTCCCGAAAAATCAACAACGATAATCCTACGAAAAGGAAAAAAATGAATCTAGTAACAGGATCAACGACCGCCCTCATCACCCCGTTTAAAAACGGAAAACTCGATGAGCAAAAATACGCGGAACTTATTCAACGACAAATCAATAATGGTATTAACGCCGTTTGCCCCGTCGGAACAACCGGTGAAAGCGCAACCCTGACCTATGAAGAAGACCGTATTTGTATGGAGATTGCCGTAAAAGTTTGCAAGGGAACCTCTACTAAAGTCCTTGCAGGAGCAGGAAGCAACTCCACCGCCGAAGCGATCGAAGCGGCGAAAACGGCTCAAGAGTGTGGAGTTGACGCTATTTTTTCCGTTGCTCCGTATTACAACAAGCCCTCCCAAGAGGGTCTTTATCAGCACTATAAAGCCATTGCCGAATCGGTTCCGGAATTGCCGTTTATGCTCTATAACGTCCCTGGACGCACCATAGTCGATATCAGTGCCGATACCGTTATTCGCTTATTTGATGATGTTCCAAATATCTACGGAATTAAAGAGGCGACAGGGAGTATCGAACGCACCATCGAACTCCTCTCTCGCAGACCAGAGCTAAAAGTATTTAGTGGAGATGATGCGATCGATTACGCCATTCTCGCGTGCGGCGGTGCAGGTATCACCTCGGTTACCTCTAATCTTTTACCTGATTTAAAAAGTCAACTCGTAGCAAAAGCATTATCCGGTGATTTCAGCGGCTCAAGAGCACTCAACGATCACCTTTTCCCGATCAATAAAGCTCTCTTTTTAGAAGCCAACCCCGTCATGATCAAAGCGGCAATGTACATCGCTGGGCTCATCGATACCCTCGAGTATCGTCTCCCTCTCGTCGCACCAAGCACTGAGAATATGAAAAAACTCGAAACCGTACTCAAAAATTATACCATCGCAGGAGCATAAAGAATGTCAAATATGAAGGGTAAAACACTCGTAATCACCGGAGCCACCAAAGGGATCGGACAAGCCATCGCTGAAAAATTTGCACAACAGGGTGTCAATATTGCATTTACCTACAACTCTAACGGTGAAACAGCCGCTATTTTGGCCCAAGAATTAGAAAATAAATACGGTGTCAAAGCCCGTTCTTACCCTCTCAATATTTTAGAGCCGGATGAGTTTAAACCTCTCTTTGAAGCGATTGATGCCGATTTCGACCGTATCGATTTTTTCGTCAGCAATGCGATGATCTACGGTCGTCCGGTCGTCGGCGGATACGGTAAATTTATGCGTCTCAAACCACGTGGTTTGAACAACATCTATACCGCAACCGTCAACGCTTTCGTCGTCGGAACCCAAGAAGCGGCAAAACGGATGGAAAAAGTGGGCGGCGGTGCAGTTGTCACCATGTCAAGTACCGGTAATCTCATCTACATCGAAAACTACGCCGGTCACGGAACCAATAAAGCCGCTGTAGAAGCGATGGCACGCTACGCGGCAGTCGAACTCGGAGAGATGAACATCCGTGTCAACGCCGTATCAGGTGGACCAATCGACACCGACGCCCTTAAAGCATTTACCAACTACGAAGAGGTAAAAGCCGAAACGATCAAACGCTCAGCCCTTAACCGTATGGGAAGCCCGAACGACATCGCAGGAGCTGTTTATTTCCTCTGCACCGAAGAAGCAAGCTGGATTACCGGACAAACGATCATTGTTGACGGTGGGACTACATTCCGTTAAATTTAAACGCATCAGGAATAAAATCTCCTATGCTACGTTAACACTGAGTTCTCTTCAGCAGAGGGCTCACGGCGCTTGCGCCTTTTTAAAATCCTCTGCCAAATGAACTTAAAAAAAATCAATAATGGACTACTAGTGTTTAACATTCCCAATATCTTAGCATTTATCCGCCTCCTCATCGCTCCGGTGATGTTTTGGATCATCCTCAATCCACAAATCATAACGGATATGGGATGGCATGTCAGCTGGAGCTATTACATTGCGACATTGCTTTTCGTCATCGCCAGTACGACCGATTTTTTCGATGGATACGTTGCTCGTGAACTGGGTCAAATCACCATCGTCGGAGAGATTCTCGATCCACTTGCGGATAAGATGCTCACCCTCGCCGCGTTTTTGGGGCTTATGATGAGCGGTGCCGCGTCGGCTTGGGCAATCTACATCATCATCGTTCGTGAGCTTTTTATCACGGGTCTTCGAACCCTCTCCATGTCTGAGGGGATCGATGTCAGTGCCTCTATGGCGGGTAAAGTGAAAACGGTTGCCCAAATGATCGCCATCGGGTTTTTACTGATGCATTGGCCACTGGCGGATGTTTTTCTTTGGATTGCCGTTGCCCTGACCGTCTATTCGGGTGCAGAGTACCTCGTCGGTTTTGCTAAAGCGTATAAAGGAAAAATGTAATATGTCTTGGTTAGTTGCACTTCTCGTCCTTTCAGCCCTTATCTTCTTTCATGAACTCGGTCACTACAGCGCCGCACGTTTTTTCGGTGTGTATGTCGAAGTGTTCAGTATCGGTTTTGGGAAAAAACTTTTCTCCTTTCAGTGGATCGGCACCCAGTGGCAAATCTCAGCCATACCGCTAGGCGGATATGTGAAAATGAAAGGGCAAGATGATTCCGATCCAACCGCCATCAGCAGTGATAATGACAGCTACACCGCTAAAAAACCGTGGCAACGAATCATTATCCTCCTAGCAGGCCCACTGGCTAACTTTGCCCTAGCATGGGTCTTTTTTTATGCCATCGCACTAGGGGGGCCGCAAGCGCTCTCTCCTGTTATCGGTAAAATCGTCCCGGAATCTCCGGCACACCAAGCAGGACTCCAAAATGGGGATAAAATTCTCTCGATCAATGGAAAAAGTATTACGGCATGGGATGAACTTTCCGAATCGATTAAAACCTCTCAAGGGACACTAACATTGACAGTGGATCGAAACGGTACTCAAAGCTTCATCAGCCTAACACCGCGTATCAGTGAAACCACTAATCTCTTTAAAGAAAAAATTCAACAACGGATGGTGGGTATCGCTCCCGCAGGTATTACCCACACGCTCGATCTAAGTTTCAGTGAAACGATCACCTACGCATCCAAACAAACCTATGAAACCTCCTTTTTGATTTTCCAAAGCGTCCAAAAACTCCTCACCGGTGTCGTCCCAGCCAAAGAGGTGGGCGGTGTCGTGAGTATCGTCCAAATTACGGCGGATGCAACGGCGTATGGTTGGATGTCACTCCTCTTTTTCTCTGCCCTCATTTCAGTCAATCTGGGAGTCCTAAACCTCCTCCCTATCCCTGCCCTCGATGGGGGACACATCATGTTTAACCTCTATGAGATGATCCGCCGTAAAGCTCCTAGTGAAGCGGTGATTACCAAACTTACCATCGGAGGATGGGTTCTTCTTTTAGGGCTAATGACCTTAGGTCTTTATAATGACATTATGAGGTTAATACAATGACACTTTTAGAACAGAAACTCTCATTCGATCGTATTATCGAGCGCGTTGAAAAAGCCCGTTTACGTGTTAATAACCATCACATCGTTAAAATTGTCGCTGCGAGTAAATACGTGGATGCAGATGCTATCCGTAGTCTTTATGCAATCGGTCAGCGGGCTTTTGGTGAAAATAAAGTCCAAGACCTCGTAAGTAAAAGTGAAGCCTTAGACGAGCTCCCAATCGAATGGCATTTTATCGGGACCCTACAGAAGAATAAGATCAATCAACTTCTAAGTGCCCACCCTCACCTACTCCATTCCATCGATTCATTGGAACTGGCACATGCACTTAATGAACGTTTAGAACGTGAAAATATGAATCTTCGGGCACTAGTTCAAATCAATTCCGCCTATGAAGCCACCAAAAGTGGCTTCTACCCTGAAGAGATCAATGAAAAATACGCTCAAATCATGCAAGAATGTCCCCGTTTGCACTTACAAGGGGTGATGAGTATCGGAGCCCATGTGGAAGATACTGCTCTGATTCGAAAAAGCTTTGAAACGACTCGCCGTATTTATGAAACATTACCAAATGCTTCGATTTGCTCCATGGGGATGAGCGGTGATTTTGAAATGGCGATCGAATATGGTTCTAATCTCATCCGTTTGGGCTCAATTCTCTTCCCTAAAATCTAAATACTCCCCCTTTTATAGGGTATTTTTATAGCACTTTATCCCTATCCTGTGATATAATCTTGACAAATAGTGATATCCAAAAGGTTACCGGTGAAGAAGACAAAACAACGAGCAACACTTTATGCATTGGCGCTTATTGTCTTGCTTATTATTGTTTTTTTGGTAACCATTATTCAAAATAAACAACAAGTTCTCGAAGAAAAAACTTCAGCACACCGCGCATTACTACGAAATTCTTTTGATTTAGCGATACTCGATACCCAAAAAGGGTTAAATGATTTAGCCTACACACTTGCCGGAAACCGTGAGATCGTTGACGCTTTTGCAGCACAAGATCGAAAAAAACTACACCAACTCACCCTCCCTTACTTTAACAATGCAAAACGTCGTGGTGAAGTCGATACGAGTGGATTTATCAGTGCCAATGGAAATCATTTTTTACGCATTCAAAAACCGGAACAATTTGGTGATAATATTTTACATAAACGCCCCGTATTAGCCTACGCGATTAAAACACGCAAGCCTATCACTACTCTTGACGTAACCCTTTTCGACGTCGCTGTCGTTACCATTATCCCGATTTTCAAAGACAACACTTTTATCGGTATTATTCAGACCGTTGCCAATATCAACCGCGTTCAAAAACGTCTCGATGCCCATTCAGGAATCAAAAGTGCTATCGCATTTGACAGTAAAAAAATTAAAAATTTAATGCCAGATGCTCAACACATTAATTATCAAGGATATTCGCTTGTTTCCTCAAACGATTCTCTTTTTAATCACCTTCCATCAGATTTTAATTTTAATGAAAGCAATCGTTATACAATTGATAAAGCTGAGTACGTTATCGCATCACGTCCACTAACCAATTACCAAAACGAAACCATTGCAATGATGACCTGTGCTTTTGATATCACAAAGGATGTCGAAGCGTATAAAAATGAGATGCGGAATCTTCTCGTTTTTAGTGCAGTTTTACTCACAATAGTTTGGATTGTGCTTCACTACGGTTTTCAAATTCTCATTCGTCGAATTAATAAAGATGCACAAGTCACCCGAGAACTTAATGAAAAACTGATCCAGCAGCTTCACACCGATCATCTCACGTCTCTCCCTAATCGTAATGCTCTCATTCGTGATATCCATGCCAACCATTTTCATGCACTAATCCTTTTAAATATCGATAATTTTAAAGAAATTAATGATTTCTACGGTCATTCTGTTGGTGATGAAACCCTATTAGCACTCGGAAAATCGATTGAAATCGCCATTGAAAAACTCCCTATGTTACTCTATAAAATGCCTTCTGATGAGTATGCTATCGCCATTATTGAGCCTATGAGTTCAATGCAGCTTGAAACATCACGTCTTGCGATTGTTCATCATCTTCAATCCCAAAACTACGACTTGCACGGAGCAAGTATTTATGTCACCTTAACCATGGGGATTGATATTGCCTATAATAGCCGTAAAACAATCAATACTATTAATATCCTTGCAAATGCCGACATGGCACTTAAATCAGCAAAAAAGCGTCATTTGAGCTACATGCTTTATGATGAAACAATGCAAATAAAACAAGAGTATCAACACAATATTTTATGGAGTAAAAAGGTTAAAGAAGCTATTGAAGAAAAACGTTTTGCTCTCCACTATCAACCTATTATTGATGCTAAGAGTGGTGATTTGGTCGAATACGAAGCACTGATTCGAATGATTGATAAGGATGGCTCAACGATTTCTCCGAGCTACTTTCTCCCTGCAGCAAAACAATCGCGTCTTTACCCCTTTATTTCCCATTTTGTTATCGATGAAGTCTTTAAAATGCTCGAAACTACACCTCATTCTTATTCTATTAATCTCTCTGTTGATGATATTTTCGATAGTCCGACCAAAAACTTTTTAATGCAAAAACTTCGTACTACTACCCATGCTAAACGAATTATTTTCGAACTTTTAGAGAGTGAAGGGATCGAAAATTATCATGAAGTATCGTCCTTTATCGCAGAAGTAAAACGGTTTGGATGCCGTATCGCTATCGATGATTTCGGTACTGGATATTCTAATTTTGCTCATATTCTCCGTCTTGATGTCGATATTTTAAAAATTGATGGTTCCCTAATCCGTAATATCGATACCGATAGCAATGCTCAAACTATTTTAATCGCAGTAAGTGAATTTTCAAAACGACTTGGTTTTAAGACCGTTGCCGAATTTGTCCATTCTGAAGCAGTCTATAACAAATGCAAAGAATTAGGGGTAGACTATCTCCAAGGATATTACCTAGGAGAGCCAAAACCCCTTTAGAGCACTAAGGTGAAACGAAAACCTTTTCGTTCGCCCTCACACAGTGTAATCTCTCCGCCGTGCGATTCAACGATATTTTTTGAGAGCACCAGTCCTAATCCATTACCTCTTTCTTTCGTACTTTTAAAAGCTTCAAAAAGCCACTTTTTATTTTCGATCGCAATGCCGCTATCGTAAATTTCGAAGATATGAATCTCTTTCGTTTTTGTATGCGTGATTTCGATTTTCCCCTCATCTTCATCATCTAATTCAATAGCATCAATGGCATTAAAAACAAAATTTGAAAACAACATTGTTAATAAGTCCAAATCCCCAAAGAGTTCAAAATCCTCTTGAGGAAATACAAACTCGATATTTTTGGCATAGCTGTAATAACCGATGGCACTTATCAATGATTCACGTATTTGTCCCCAACGAAGTCGATTTTTTTGAGCGCTTACCCCTTTTGAAAACATCAATGTTGCTTTGATAATCCTCTCAATCCGATAAAGTGATTTTTGAATCTCTTCTACAATAGGACGGTTTTCAGGGATAACTTTTTTTAAAAGTGTGGATGCCAAAAGTGCAATAGAACCGACAGGATTTCGGATTTCATGACTCAAATGTGCCGCCATCTGCCCCATAGTTGCCAGATTTTCTTTCCGTTTTTGTTCCGTGATATCGGTCGCGCTAAAGAGATATTTTTCATTATGATGAGCCGATTTAATCAGATACGAACGATCTTCAAAATGTGCTTCATAATCTTCTTCACCAAATCGGAGTGTCTCAAACAAAGCGTTCAAAGCATTTGCCTGAGAATTTCGTAAAAAAATGGAACCATCCGTCTCAACAATCCAAATCGCGTTCGGTAAAAACTCAATCACCTGTTCAATCGTACTTTGAAGATGATTGTACGATTGGCGAAGAGATACATACTCCTCTTCGACTTTGTAGGTTTGATCGATAAGGGCTTTTAGTTCTAAGGGAGATATAGCCTCAGACATTAAAAATCACCCACATGGACTAAAATACGATATAAGCCATAAGCATCGCTAATCCCTGAGAGCTCACGAATCGAGTGCATCCCTAACGTCGGAACCCCTACATCGATCGTCTCAACACCCAGCCGTGTTGATGTGATAGGCCCGATGGTACTACCGCACCCCATATCGCTTCGGGTAACAAAGGTTTGGACAGAGACATGCAATGCCCTAGCACACTGTAGAAACCGTCCCTGTGTCCGTGCAGAAGTTGCATAACGCTGATTAGAGTTGATCTTGATTGCAACCCCTTGATTCAAAATCGGAGCGTGTTCTGCGTCATGTTTGCTCGGGAAATTCGGATGCTGTGCATGAGCATTATCACATGAAACCATGAGTGAGCGGCGCATGAGCGTTGTGAAACTCTCCCCCGCAATCCGTCGCAATGTCTCCTCCACAAACGTCCCCCCTGCCCCGACATGAGATTCACTCCCAACCTCTTCGTGATCCATACACGCCAACATCATCGGATAGGTGGTTTCGAGCAGTGCATTCATCCCAACATAGCAGCTGAGGAGATTATCCAAACGGGCACTGGTGATAAATTCGCCGTTGACCCCGACAAATGACCCTTTTTGTAGATCATAAAAACTAAGTTCATGCGCCAAAAGAGTGAGCCCCGTCGTATCGGCTTGAATCTGAGAGAGGATAAAAGTATCAATATCGATCTCTCCCGTCGCTATGAGGGGGATAATATCATTCTGGGCATTGATCGAGTGGGAACTGTTGGCTTCACGATCGAGATGGATAGCCAAAGAGGGGATAAAAGCGATGGCTCTATCGATGTTGATCAACGCCTCTTTACGCACCTCCCCTTCCAGATACACGACACGACCCGCTAACGCCAAATCACGATCAAACCACGGATTCAGCAACACTCCGCCATATGGTTCGACTCCGAGCCGTTTTACCCCTGCGGAAGTGGTCAGAGGATTAGGTTTGAGACGCAAATGGGGTGAATCGGTATGAGCACCTACGATGGTATACCCTTTTTCATCACACGGCGGATAGGTAAAGGCGATGATAGAGGAATCATTACGGGTAACGTAGTAGTCTTTATCCTCTTCGAGGTTCCACGTCTCATCTTCAGCCAGCTGGATAAACCCACGACACTCCAATGCTTTTTGAATCCATGCTACCGCATGAAACGGAGTCGGAGACGCATCGATAAAATTGATCAGTTCTTCGTTAAATTCGCGCATTAGCCTTTGTCCTTTAATTCAAAAAATAACCTCTTATCATTTTCCCGACGTCGGGAAAATGATAAGATTTTTCAGTCATAATCTTATTTATAAATATCACCACGACCATCTAATAGTTCTTGCATTTGAGTTCTTCAAAGCTAATGCTTTGACCTTGCTGTTTCTCTTGCATCGCTTTTGCAAATGCCGCTTCATCTTCGGCAGTAAACATCGTATCCATACGTTCTTGAATCTCTTCCCACATTGCCTCTGAGATCAAAACAGCCGTTTGATTGTTATTCCCACTGATGAAAATCGGCTCGTTTGTCAGTGTGACTTGCTCGATTAGGTTTTCGAAATCAAGTTGTGCGTCCGCCGCATACGACAATGCCGCGAGTATGTCCTCTTCGGTAAGTTCGGGAAAGTCTTCGATTATATCGGTAAAACTCATCTTGTTCGCGAGCATATCGAGGATATCATAGACACTGATTCGCATTCCGCGAATCGTAGGTTTACCCGAACAAATTTGAGGGTTGATGGTGATAATGGATTGGTATTCAGCCATAATAACCTCCTACAAATGTAAAATATTATAACAAATACTTGATGATACTCTCCAATAGCCATTTTGACATAAAAAATATATCGCTTAAAGAAGTAATATTTAACATAAAATCTGTTACGCTATTAATAAATAATTTTAATTTTTTAATCACTTTAGGATAAGAATGGAAGTAAAACTCAAACGACTGCTTAGTGAGAAAAAAGTGATCCCTTTTGTCGGTGCAGGTGTATCGATGGCTATCAAAAACAATGATGGAAACCAACTTTTTCCAAGTTGGTCAGAACTTTTAAAACAATTTGCAAATAATTTGGATCAATCAGGACTAACCGACGAAGCAAATTTTATAAACGGATATTTTAGACTTTCAAAATTTGATTACCTCGAAGTAGCAGATAAAATAAAAGAGTTCTATCCTTCAAAACAATCATTCAATGAACAACTAAAAGAGATTTTCGACAAACACTCATCCGAAGCCGATCAAGTGTCTCTCTCCCTTCCAAAAACCATTTGGGAACTTGAACAAAACCTCATAATCACCACCAATTACGACAAAGTTTTGCATTGGGCATCAAATAGCCCTTCTGATACAGCATATTGGGATATACAATCCATAAGTGAGCAAGGTAAAGCTTTACGAGATGGTGTTTTAAAACCAACTGTATGGCATTTACATGGTCATATTGAGCATATCGATAATTTAGTTTTAACTACTGAAAGTTATAACAAACTCTATGATAATAATGCAAATAGCGAATTTAAAGCCGCATATACTGCGTTACTAACCTTCTTAGCAAGTAAAAGCTTTCTATTTATCGGATATAGCTTAGACGATGAATTTTTTGTTAATGAACTCGAAAAAATCTGTGCTATTTTTGACGGTAATTCAAGTGAACATTATGTCTTACTGCGCCAAGGTTCTCAACTTCCTGATAAATTAAAAGGTAAAATAATTCCTATTTCCTTTGAAAATTATGGTCAACCCTTAATTGACAAAATCAAATCATTAATACCCACCACCAGTGAATCAATAGAAAGACTTCCATCCGTTACATCAATTCCTACTAAAAATAATGCAGATTATTTAACAAGCCTACCCCCAAGAAATGAAAACTTTTTAGGGCGTGTAGATGAATTAAAAAAATTAGAAGACACTCTCACAAATGAGGGGATGGTTTATGTTGTTAATGGTATTGGCGGTGTCGGGAAAAGTGAACTCTCTTATGAATATTTACATAGAAATAAAGCGCGATATAACAACATTGCCTTTTTAGAGTTCTCTGATGAAAAAACGTCTATTGAAGAACTGTTTCGTATCAAATTTAAAGACCGATTTGCTCTTTCAGAAAATGATAACCTTGATTCCATTATTAAAAAACTTCAAGGCCTCAAAACTAAAAATCTCCTTTTACTTGACAATCTACAAAACCGTGAAGATTTTGAAAAAATCAAAGCTCTCAATACCAATTTTGATCTTCTCATTACAACACGTCGTAGTGATTTAGAAACTCGCTATAGTCTCCCTCTCGAAGTTTTATCAGATAAGGATGCAAGAGCACTTTTTGTTAGATACTATCCTACAGAAGAGAATATTGATGATGTTCTCAACTATCTCGACAACCATTCACTGTTCATTTATCTCACGGCAAAAACACTTGCATCAGATTATTTGACATTAGAAGAACTCAGAGAAAACATCAAAAATGGTCAGATAGGAAAAATTGAAGCACATGATGAAAAAAGCTTTGATAAACATCTTGAACAACGATTTAAACGCCAATTCGAAGAAGAACAAAACCCCGACTTAAAACTACTCCTTCAACAGCTTTCTACTTTACCATCGATAGAAATCGAAGAGGAAAAATTACTTCGATGTATCTCAGACGAAAATACAAAAAAAAATTTAGCAAAGCTCGTACAACGAGGATGGATAACAAAAAAAGAAAATAGCTATAAACTCCATCAGATTATTAAAACATTTTTATGGGATAATTATGCTCTTCATTATGACAATGTCATTCCTATAATTGATACTATTACCCGCTATCTTGACCCGGTAGATTCAACACTGATTGCCAATAATGAATTATCTTTTATTCCTATTATTGATTCATTATTACATCTTTATGATAACCATAAAAGCAATCATATTGCAGAACTATTGGATTCACTAACACTTCTACATTATTCGACAGGAAATTATCTAAAAGCACTTGAAATACAAACATATTCTGAACAACTGAGGTTAGAACTTTTTGGCTGCGAATCCGTTGAAATAGCTAATAATTATAACCTACAAGGTGTTCTATATAGTTCAATAAGAAATCTTAAAAAAGCGTTTTCTCTATATGAAACTTCTTTAAAAATAAGAAAACAAATTCTTGGTGAAAACCATCAACTAACAGCCACTAGCTATGATAACTTGGCTAATTTATATGAAGAGTCAAAAGATTATAAAAATGCTTTGTTTTTCCACGAAAAAGCTTTAGAAATTAGAGAAAAATTATTTGGTGAAGAGCATCCTGACACACTAATCAGTTACAATAATTTAGCATGCACGTATCACAGTAAGAAAGGATACGATGAAGCTTTGGCTTTGTATCTAAAGACATTAGAATTAAGACTTAAAATGTTTGGTGAACTACACCCAGCCACTGCAACTTCTTATAATAATTTAGCAAGTTTATATCATGATACTGGAGTATTAAGCAAAGCGCTACAGTTCCATCAAAAAGGACTTGAAATTAGAAAAGTATTATTAGGTGAAAATCATCCCGACACTGCAATGAGTCATAATAATATTTCATATGTACATATGTCACTAAAACAATGCAATGAAGCATTAGAATCATCAATACGATCGATTACTATTTTAAAAAAACTTGACTATATACATCCAAGTTTAATTGATTATGAAAAACATTTAAATGAAATTA
>NZ_JAQTYM010000053.1 GCF_028688295.1 Sulfuricurvum sp. | reverse complement strand
CGCGGACAAGTTAACAACATGGGTGACCGTTCTGGTAACAAAATTGTTGATGCGTTCGTACCATTGTCTGAAATGTTCGGTTACTCAACTGACCTTCGTTCAGCAACTCAAGGACGTGCAAGTTACTCTATGGAATTCGATCATTACGAAGAAGTTCCACGTAACGTTGCCGAAGAGATTATCAAAAAGCGTAACAGCTAAGCAATTCTCTTTCTCCTCTTGCCCCGTTTGGGGCACACTCTATCCTTCTAAATTTGTATTTGCAAACTCCCAATTTAATAAATTTTTGATCACAGCATCGGCATAGTCAGCACGGCCATTTTTATAATCGAGATAATAGGCATGTTCCCAGATATCGATACATAAAAGTGGTTTTATGCCATGGGCAATCGGGGTATCGGCATTCGATGTTTTACTAATACTTAATTTTCCATTTTTTAAAACAAGCCATGCCCATCCGCTTCCAAACTGACCTAATGCCGCCTCTTTGAGTGCTTTGGCAAAATTGTCATAATTTCCAAAATCACTATCTATTTTTTTGGCTATTTCACCTGTTGGAAGGCCGCCGCCGTTTGGTTTGAGGGAGTTCCAATAGAAGGTGTGATTCCACACTTGTGCAGCATTGTTAAAGAGGGAAGTTTTTGTCGGATCATTAGCGGTTTGAAGAATGATCTCTTCGAGCGACAAGGTATCGAGTTCCGTCTCTTTTATCAGGTTGTTGGTATTCACCACATAGGTATTGTGATGTTTACCATAATGGTATTCGAGTGTCAAAGAACTGATGTAAGGTTCCAACTCATTTTTTTCAAACGGTAGTGAGGGTAAAATGATGGCCATGATAAACTCCTTGTTTGGATAAGAGATTATTATAGAATAAAATAGCCTTATGAGATACTAAATTATTAAAGTAATAAAAAAAGTAGATTTATTCGGAGGATTCGCTATAATCAAAGGATGAAGATTTTAGTACATATTATTTCTATTTTAGTGTTTTTAACTCTGTTTTTAGATGCAAAAGAGAGAGTCTATATCGGTGTTTTGGCGCATAAAAATTATGAATCGACCCATACGATGTGGGATGCAACTGCCGAGTATTTGAATACAAAAATTCCCAATTACGAATTTGAGATCATTCCACTGCGATTTGAAGAATTCCCCCTGTATCTTCGTGATAGAAAAATTGATTTTGTCATTACCAATTCTGCCTACTATGTCGATTTGGAAAACCGTTACGGCATTTCAAGGATCGCTACACTTAAAAATATGGATCTAAACTCTCGAGCTCAAACCCAATTTGGAGGGGTTGTGTTCACCCTCATCTCTAATAAAACGATTCAGGAATTGAAAGACATTAAAAACCGTCCTTTTGCGGCAGTCAATCATGATTCTTTCGGAGGATGGATTATGGCTTTGAGAGAATTCAAAGCCCATAACATAGACTCGGATAAGATTAAAGTGACTTTTTACGGAACGCACGAAGCTGTAGTGAAGGCCGTGCTAGAGGGCAAAGCAGAGGCAGGTACCGTTCGTACCGATACATTGGAGCGGATGGCCTCAGAGGGGAAAATAAATCTCAATGATTTTGCGATTATCAATCATCAAAATTACCCTGATTTCTATTATCAGGCCAGTACCAGACTCTATCCTGAGTGGCCTATAGCTACCGCAAAACATACTTCGGATGAATTGGCAGAGAAGGTAGCGGTTGCCCTTATATCTATGCCCTCGGATTCAGAAGCGGCACGTACTTCAAAAGCGTTAGGGTGGACCATACCGCTTGATTATCAAAGCATCCATGAATGTCTGAAAGAGCTTGATTTAGGCCCTTATAAATCTATGAAAGCGGATGCATTTGTCTATTTTGTAGAACAATACGGTGTGTACATTGTCATTTCATTCTTGCTTTTAATGCTATCGGTTGTTGTGACACTTTATATACTTAAAATTAATATTCGGTTGCGGGAGACCAGAGGGGAACTCGAAGTTATGAATGCTTCATTGGAGGAGCATGTTCGACAGAAAACGCAGCATCTGTTCGATAAAAGTATACGACTTGAAGAAGCGTATTTAAATGAAAAATACCTCAGAAGTATTTTACGAACGGTAGCAGATGTCAATCAGATGTTGATTACGACCAGATCGGTGGATGAACTGATCGATAAAGCAACCCTCTGTCTCGCTTCAAACGAATCGTTTAAAAATGCAAAAATTTCTCTGGTAAAAAATGGTAAGTTAAGTGTTGTAGCGGCCTACGGTGTGGGAGAGGATAAAAATCTTACCCCAATCGATACGATGGCATTCAAAGAGGGAAAAAATCTCATGATCATCGATATGGATGATGCGATAATGAGTGATGAGTGCAAAGAAAATGTTCTACGCCACGGCATAAAAGGGATTTATGCACTGCCGCTCAAAAGTAGCACCTTTAGTGAAGAGGTGATCGGTGTATTGAATATTTGTACGGGTCGTGAAAATGGATTTAGCGTCGAAGAGCAGAAAATGATTGAAGAACTCTCCGGAGATATAGGATTTGCTCTACATTCATTTACACAACAGTTGCAGATTGATACGCTTCACGAAGAGCGGTTGAAAAGTTACCAAAATTTTATCGATGCCATGGTCAATATGATCGAACAGCGTGATACCTATACAGCAGGGCATACGGTGAGAGTAGCCTACTATGCGGAGCTAATTGCTAGAGAGATGGAACTCCCCGAGAAGGAGATCCAAAAATTGGTAGAGTCGGCAAAACTGCATGACATCGGCAAGGTTGTAACCCCTGATTCCATCTTACTGAAACCCGGAAAATTGACAAAGCTTGAATATGAATTGATTAAAGAGCATGCCAAAGCCGGATATGAGGTTCTCTCTACCGTCCATTTGTATAAAGAACTGGCTGAGATTATGATCGACCATCATGAGCGGTATGACGGCAGCGGATATCCCTACGGTAAAAAAGGGGGAGAGATATCGCTGTTAGGATATATTATGGCAGTTGCCGATTCGTTTGATGCAATGACTACCAACCGCATTTATAAACCCCGAAAAGAGGTTGACGAATCGTTGATCGAGCTGAATGAACTGAGCGGAAAATGGTACCATCCGGCCGTTGTCAATGCTGCTTTAAAGGTGCTGTCTAATATTAGCGTGGATACGTCGATCACTCAGATGGGTTCCAGTGCACTCGAAGAAGAACGGATGAGCTATTTTTTCAAAGACCGATTGACGAAACTTTACAATGAAGATTATTTTATGATGACGTTTAATGGAAGGTCTCGCCATCCGAAACCGGATAAACTTTGGATTATCTCATTGGTCGATTTTCATCATTATAATAAAGCACATGGTTGGGAAGGGGGAAATGAGCTTATTTCCGATTTTGCGGATTATTTAGTGATGAGATTTCCGGAGTATCTGATTTTCAGAATATGGGGTGATCAATTTGTACTCGCCGATTTTGAAGGAGATATAGAGGCTTTGTTAGCCCAGTCGCCGCTCTCTTCAGCGGGAGTTGGGACAAAAATAAAAGAGATTGTTAATATCCCCGATAACCTAGAAGAGCTTATGCGCGAAAAAGTGTAACATTAAAGTGCACTCCATTGACTCTCAATTACTAACGTATCTTCGCTATAAATGCGTCCGATAAATGTATCTCCGATGTGGTAGGTTGATACCCCTTTAGGGGTACCGCTCATGATGATATCCCCATCTTCAAAACTCATAAAACGTGCTATCTCCTCTACCATTTCTGGGGGTTTGTAGATCATGAGCTCATACGTCGCTTCTTGCACTAAAACGCCGTTGATATGGAGTGTCATCCGAAGGGATTCGAGGGGTACTGTGAGAGGGACAAAATCACCTAAAACGGCAGAGCCGTCAAACCCTTTTGCCCGCTCCCACGGAAGAGCTTTGGATTTAAGATAATTTTGGAGGTCACCTTTGGTGAGATCGAGTCCGAATCCCACCCCCGCTATCGCTCCCTCCATCATAAGAAAACAGATTTCTCCCTCGAAGCGGGTGTCAGGCGAAATGAAACAGAGAGTGTCGGTGATAGCAGAATTGGGCTTGTTGAAGACGACCATCGAGGAGGGGATTTCATTGTTCAGCTCGTAAATATGTTCGACGTAGTTGCGTCCGATACAGATCACTTTGGAAGGGGTTATCAGAGTGTCGTTAAAGAGGAGAGTGTTCATCACTGAACTTCTTTAAATATATTTTTGACTTCGTCAGGATTAAAATATTTTTTGTAGGTTATATTATCGATGGGTTTTCCCGATGAATCGGTGATGAAATGATCTCCATTTAGTGAGGCATTGAAATAGCCTTGCGGCGTTAATATAATCCATTCACCATTATCATAAGCTTGCAATATTGCTAACTCTTTTCCTGTAGCGGTTTCGAAGACTTTGGTGGCATTTTCAGGAGTTGAGAGGAAAAAATACCGATCGTCGTTACTAAAGGAGCGTAACATTGCATAATGTATCGGAAATGCAAACTCATATTCGTATTGAGATGTTTTGAGATTTAGGAGGCGAATTTTTCCCTCTTTTTTGTATTCTTCTTGCGGAATAAGTATGTAATTTCCATTGTGAGAAAGTGTAGTTCGATAAGGGATACCATGGAACATTTTCGTACCTTTTGGTTCATTTTGAATATTGTCCCATAGGATAGCATTATTTTGACGATCCCGAGATAGGAGTTGGTGATTATTTGGTAAAACTTTCAAACTTTGGATACTTTGCTCATGTCCAAGTAATTTAAAGCGTTCAAGACCATTACGAATATCCCACAAACTAACGCTACCGTCATTTTCTCCTAGAATAATAAAATTAGAATTTGGAACGATTGCAAAAGTGGTTACAAGCCGTGGAAGGGAACGTTCTAAAATTCCAGTTTTTAAATTCCATATGCTTATGGTTCCTTCTTCTAGTCGCCATCCATAGCCATCAGTATTGCTTCCATTGGGAAGGCGATTAAGTGATATTATGTATTTTCCGTCTGTGGAAAGTTGAAATGAATTTGAGTTACCACTTGTATTTGGGATCGTATAATCGAGTTTGGACTGATTAATATCCCATACCATGATATTTCGATCTAAATTTGCTGTTGCAATAATCTTAGATTCATCGGGAGAGAGTTCGACTTGATTTGAGCTTGTATCGTGTGTACGCCACCCTTTTTCACCAAAATGCGCCAATTCTTTTTGTGTTTCCAAATCATAAACAGAAACTTCATTTCCTTGAGTCAATACAACTCTTTTGCCATCCGAAAAATAGCGGATATGTTCAATCGAATTGCGAGACAAAGGAAAATGTTTGGTTTGAATGGCATTTGCATTGCTCATATCCCATCTGATTGTACCTCCAGTTTCTAAAATATTTGAACCCTTTTGCTGATTGTAATAGAGGGGTCTTTGGATTTTTTGATTATTGAGTTTGAACCGTGACTTTTCTTGAGTGATAGGTGTTGGAGATTTGAAGGATGGTGTTTGGGCTTTTTCGATTTCTTCTTTGGTAGATTTGGTAGAGCATACCCATCTATGTTCTTGCCATGTTAATGTTCCGTTGTATTTATCGCATTTTGATTTTATAGTTGTGAGTTCAAGGTTTTGTTTTTCGGGTTTTGGTACATCATCCACACAACTCCATTTTTTATTTTCCAATTCTAAATAGTAAAAACCTAACGTATCACATTGAGTTTTGCGAGATGGATTTATATCTGTATCGATAAGGGTATCGGTATGTTTAAAACATTGCCATTCGTTGTTTACTCCATTCCAAAGGTAAAGAAAGCCTCGTTGCTCACAAATTGCACGCTTTTCTTGCGCTTCATTATAAGGGATGGCAGATACGGATGTCGATGTTGGTAGACATTCCCAGTCATTTGCATTTTTATTCCATATAAGAGCTTTTTTTAGATTTTCACATGCTTGTTTACGCTGTTCTAAAAATTTGCGTTCTTGTGCGGTTTGTTTGGCGATACATTCCCACTGATTTTTAGTACCGTTCCATTCGAAAATATCGCCTTTTTGTTCGCATGTTTCGCGACGAATAAGTGTCTCATTCGGTGTTTTAGGTTCATGTATGGATACGCATTCCCAAGTATTGGAAGAATCACTCCATCGAAATAAATCGCCGTTTTTTTCACATTGTTCCCGACGAACTAGCGTTTCATTGGGTTTGATTTCTATTGTAGGAGGGATAATCGGTTTTGTGCCGATACAGTGATAATATTTACCGTCCCACAGATATTGATTACCGTAGGATTCACAGGAACTTTGGTTGGTTGGATTGATTCTTTTATCGTTGATACGGTATGCCATAGGGCGGCATGCCCATGTATTTTCTTCACCATTCCAGATAAAAGCATTTCCATTTTGTTCACAAAGTGCCCGACGTTCAAGCGTGGCATTGGTATATGCTTGAGGAGGTATCGCTGAAGCAATGGGCTGAGAGATGAAATGTTTTGGGAAAAAACAATCGTATTGTGAGCCGTTCCATCCGTATAGTTTATCAGAGTATTCACATTTTTTTCGATTCTCACTCGTTTCTGAGCGATCTCCTATGGAGTAAGCGAGGGTATAGCATCCCCATGAGAGTGTTTTTTTATCTAAAACGTAAATGCCGTTTGCACGTTCACAACGGGTTTGATCTTCGGCGTGATTCGCATGCAGATGAGTAAATAAAAAAAGTAAGATTAAAAGCCAAAGCCGTTTAGATTGCATGTTGTACCTTTACATGTCATAGTATTGAAATCATAAAGTGAAGAGTGTCCAAGATCTCCAGTCGGCATTGGAACCCCTTTTTCAAGAAAGAAAGTTGCAGAGTAGCCTCCATAGAGCCCTTCAGGAATGATAAACGGTTTGAGAATCATGTAACCATTATGAACAAAGGGTCTCCTTTTTTCAGGATTAGGTGCCACAACAGTCGGCAAGGTTTTATTTTTTGGAAGCTGTGCACTCCATTTTTCGAGATCTTCGGGTGTAGTCGAGCGTAAAATGCCTTTGCTCACTGCATCGTAGAGTGCTTCATCTTTTTGAAGTGGTGCATCAGCTCGATGCAAGGAGAGTATAGAAGTGTCTGATGAGGTGAAGAGTAATTTTTGCTCACTAATTGGATCGCCTAAATAGAGGTAGCCATTACTTGCATAATAGACTTGATCGACATTTTTATGAAACAGTTTGTTAGAAAGTGGATTGATTTGGCTAAGAGATTCTTCTCTAATGACAAAACTTCCACAGCCGTATTTTTTGTCAATATTGATCTGTGATATTGGAACGGTTTTAGGCAAGCCTGCGACAGCTTGGGTATGGTAGCCCATCACATAAGCAGCTTCAATTTTCGTCCCTTCCGTCCAAGCAATATCCCATATGGCTGTATCGTATGTACCAAGAATCAAGGCAACTGGTTGTTTTGGAGAATTCACAATCACACGAAAGACGGAAGCCTTCTCCCCTTTTTCGCCAATGCGATAATTAGAGCTCATCCCTTTGTAAGCTCCAGCAGCGAAAATTGTCATATTTTTTGGAAAAGATTTATTAAAACCGCATTCGGTATTTTCGCCTGAAAATTTGATGACTTTAGTATTTAATTCAGATTTAGTTTTAAGCAATTTTTGAGATAGTTCTACATTCCGTTGTTGATACTGATTGATGAGGCACTCACAATCGTTTTCTTTGCAGAGTTGTTTCAAAGATATTGACCAGTTTTGATTATTTTCACGAAACTGTTCTAATTCGTATTGTTCTAAAAGATTGAGTAAATTGGTTGATTGTGAAGACTGCTTTTGTTGAAGAAGTGTATAAAGAGGATCACTGCATGATGAGGATTGTCCGTAGAGGATATTTAGGCTAAGAAATATAACAACATAAATAAATCGCATAGGAGAACTCTTTTTAGACAATTATAACGAATAAATAGTTTTTGGTATGAATTTGTTAAAAGTTATTTATATTCAGTTAACCTATCTACGTGATAATTTGAGTATCATATTGTAACTATAATTCTAGGAGAAACGATGCGTACTTTTTCACCCCCATTTCGTCTGTGGCATTGGCTGAGTGCCTTTTCAATGTTTGGTATTATCGTAACGGTGTTATTACGTAAAACGGTAATGCATAAAGAACAAATCGGTGGAATTGTACAAACTAAACTCGCTGAGCTGGGAACGGTGATCACGGATGAACAAGCGGTGATGATTGGAAAAGCGGTACGCTCACCTATGTGGGATTGGCATATTTATTTTGGGATTGCTATTGCTGTTTTATTGGTATGGAGAGTGTTGATGGTGCTCAAAAATGGGTTTGGTTTTGATGAAAACCCATCGATGAAACGGGTATATATGCTCTACAGGGCGGTATATGTTTTATTAGCGGTGATGTCTCTGAGCGGGTTGAGTCTTTATCTAAAGTTTGCCGGTGAGTCAAAAGAGTTGGTGGAAGGTATCCATATGTATATCGGATATGCGCTTTTTGCTTTTGTTGCGGTTCATATCGCTGGGGTTATCTTGGCAGAGCGGAGCGATCAAAAAGGGCTGGTTTCACGAATGATCAGTGGCGGTTAAGGGTTTCCAAGAGGGTGTTTCATACTCCTCAGGTCTCCCTTGAAGCTCTAATGAGGGTTGATAGTTTATTTTATAGGCTAGACTTTGGCACCCCTCGACGTAATACCCTAAATAGATCCATTTTAGATTAAGACGCTTTGCAAATTCGATTTGTTGTAAAAGGGTATAGCGTCCTAAGGATTGGGCATTATACTCTGGATCGTAGTAGCAATATAGCGAGCTGATCCCATGTTCGAGAATATCTATGAGATCGACGGCAATCAGTTTTTCACCCTCAAAATAGAGCACTTCAAATCCAAAATCCCCATGTCCCTGAACAAATGAAGCGTAGTAGTTTTTCGGATCGCTTTTGGGTGCATCCCAATCTCTCGTATGGTGCTTGTAGCGATGGTAGCGATCAAAAAGGCTTAGGTGTTCACGGGTGAGGGTAGGGTGACGAATAACGGTCGTTAAATGGCTATTTTTACGTACAATCCGGCGGTCTGATTTACTCAGTGTATAACCCGGTGCATCGATTTTAAGACTTTCACATGAGCGGCATTCAGAACAGATGGGGCGAAAATACATCGATCCGAATCGCCGCCATCCACGGAAGATGAGTGCTTCGCATTGTTCTTTTGAACACTCTTGGATCACTTTGTAATGGATACTTTGGGTATTTCCCGCAATGTAGGAGCACGGCTCATGGAGTGCGCACTCTTTTAGGAGGATGTCTTTATTCGTCGTCATCTTTGCGGCTAAGAGAGATGAGGACGCCTTCGATCATTTCATCGATATCCCCATCCAAAATATTACTGATGTTGGAATAAGGGATACCGGAACGGGTATCTTTGACTTGTTGATACGGAGCCAAGACGTAGGAGCGGATTTGGTGACCCCAGCCATTTTCACTTTTTTCGATACCATCAACTGCCGCTTGTTTTTTCTCCATCTCTAGTTCATAGAGACGGGATTTGAGCATTTTAAAGGCGGTTGCTTTGTTCTTGTGCTGGGAACGGTCGTTTTGACACTGTACAACGATCCCTGATGGGATATGGGTGATACGGATCGCCGATTCGGTTTTGTTGACGTGTTGCCCTCCAGCCCCTGATGCGCGGTAGGTATCGATACGGATGTCGCGGTCTTCGATCTCGATATCGATGTCATCATCGAGCTCAGGAGAGACCATGACCGAGGTAAAACTGGTATGACGTTTAGCGGCAGAGTCGTATGGGCTGATACGGACAAGGCGGTGGATACCGTTTTCGTTTTTGAGGTAGCCGTAGACATTTACCCCTTTGATGAGAAGGGCGGCATCTTTGATTCCTGCCTCTTCGCCCGCTTGGTAGTCGAGTATCTCAACGGTGAAATCGCGTCTCTCAGCCCAGCGGGTATACATACGAAGCAACATCGAAGCCCAGTCTTGAGACTCGGTTCCACCAGCCCCCGGATGGATAGTAACGATGGCGTTATGGCTGTCGTGTTCACCGGAGAGGAGAACTTCAACTTCCATCGATTTGACATTGTTTTCCAATGCTCCCGCATCGGCGAAAAGAGATTCGATGGTCTCTTCGTCCCCCTCTTCTTTTGCCATTTCATACAAATCGACGGCATCACCGAGGGTATTGAATGTTTTGGAATATTTGGCAAGACGACGTTCGAGTTGAGTTTTCTCTTTTTGTACGACCCCTGCATTGGCGGCATCGTTCCAAAATCCATCGGAGTTTTCGAGGGCTGTAATTTCATTCAAGCGGGCATTAATTTCTTGAGGACGGACAACATCGGTGACGTTTTGCATTTTAATCGTCAACGTTTTAAGTAATTCGGTATATTCGTAATGATCCATAAGTAGGAATACCTTCTGATATATTATAATGCCAATTATATTCTATAGAGGCTAAAAGCATGATTATCGCGCGCAGTATATTGGAACTTCGTAAGGCACTTGAAGTAAAAAAAGGGAGTGTTGGTTTTGTACCGACGATGGGGGCGCTTCATATCGGGCATCGAACCCTCATTGATGCCGCTCGCCGTGAGAATGATACCGTTGTCGTCTCTATTTTCGTGAATCCGACCCAATTTTTACCGGGGGAAGATTTGAGCAAATACCCTCGCCGCGAGGAAGCCGATTTTAAAATTTGTGAGCTGAGCGGTGTTGATGTTCTCTTTTATCCTGATGTCTCTGGGATGTATGGTGAGGATGAGGTACGAATATGTGCCCCTGATCTCCGTGGATATATCCTTGAGGGGGCCTCTCGTCCAGGCCATTTTGACGGTGTGTTAACGGTAGTGATGAAGCTGTTTAATCAAGTTCGCCCAACGCGCGCTTATTTCGGAAAGAAAGATGCTCAACAGTTAGCGCTCATTACCCAAATGGTCGAAAACTTTTTTATGAATGTTATGATTATCCCTTTGGATACCGTACGTGAAAGTGATGGATTAGCGTTATCAAGTCGTAATGTCTATTTGGACAGTATACAGCGTCAAGAGGCTCTTAAACTCTCTGCTGCACTCAAGAAAGCAACCGAGATGGTGATGAGAGGTGAGGTAGAATCAAATGCTATCGAAGCACAAATGCGCAGGATTTTAGAACCTTTAGAGGTTGAATACGTTGCAATTGTCAATCGAGCGTTTCAATCTCTTTCTCAAGTAGTTATCGGGGATACTATCGTACTTGTTGCCGCACGTGTCGGGACGACTCGTTTGATCGATAATGTGTGGATGTAAGATGAAGAATGTTTTTTTAATCTTACTGCTAGGACTTCTTTTTCATGGGTGTGCTCCGAAAATGGGGAAAGATATACTGATTGAACCGGAAGGAAATGTACGGTTTGAGAATACAGGCAATGAGGTGATGTTTGGGGTGTTGGCATTGCTTGGTGTACCGGTCGAAAACGGAATCCTTCGAATCGGTACCGATGTTAAAATTATCAATAAATGGCACAGTGATGTACGAGTAATCGCACTTGAGTATACCCTTAATGATGGGGATACTATGGTGGCATTAGGAGAGGTCAAGCAAGAGAATGCAACTTTGTTGGTGATCCCTTCAGGAAGTCAAAAAACAATTCCCTTGGAATTTTGTATCGATCCGAAGAAGCTGGAAGCTAAACGTCTTCTCGGAATCATTCAATCAAAACGAAAAATGGTGGTAAAAGGGAAAGCAATTATCGAGGTTTGGGGAATTCAAAGAGAGTATCTTTTTGAAAAAGAGGTGACACAACTGATTCAAAAAGCTCTTAGGGGTGGTGAATAGGGGCAAGAGCATTCGTGGCAGCAGCTGCAGCTATGGGATCAGGTTTTAGCAGTTTTTCTTCAATCATAACGTCCACTATCCCTTTAAAGACCGGGACAGCCGTAATGGAAGCAAAATAAACTGTACGGGGTTCTATAACAGCGATCCCTATCGTATAGGCATGCGTACTATCATTGGCAAATCCGATAAAAGAGGTATGGTAGCTGTTAACGTATTTCCCTTTTTTCGCGATATGAGCGGTTCCTGTTTTGCCGCCTACTTCAAGACCCGGCGTTTTTGCCCCGATCCCTGTCCCCTCATTGACTGTTTTAATCAAAATTTGTTTCATTCGCTCTGCTGTAGCGGGTGAAATAACTTGAACAGGGCTTTGTACCTGCATAGGAATCATTCTCCCATTATCATCATAGAGAGCTTCAACCACCATCGGATTGACGAGTTTCCCGTTATTATTGAATACATTGTAGGCCTTGACAATTTGCATGACGTTAGCCCGCATCCCATACCCATAAGAGGTAATTGCTTTGTAGAGATAGTTGTTCAGTTGTGCGGAACTGGGTATAGAGCCTCGTTTTTCATAAGGCAAATCGATGCCGCTAAAATGGGTAAAGCCAAATCGTTTAAGCCCTTCGGTATATTCGGCTCCGTTTAGTTTCTGTGCGAGTTGTGCAATACCGATGTTGGAGGAGTGGACAAGAACGTCTTCAGCACTGATCATACTAAAAGCGTGTTCGTCCACAATCGTTTTACGTCCCATGGTAAAACGGCCGTTGTGCCCATTAACCATATCATAGGGGTTGATAAGACCGCGATCGAGGAGTAGTGCAAAAATAATCGGTTTGATAACTGATCCCGGTTCATAGCTGTACTCGATGGCATTAGTGTTCAAGGATGGGTAGTCAGAAGTACGAATATGGCTGGGATCGAATCGATTTGAGCTTGCAAGGGCAATGATTTTTCCACTTTTTGAATCCATAACGGTGGCGATGATTTCATCTGCTTGAAGCTGTTCTTTAATTTTGTCGGTGACGGCTTCAACACGTGTTTGAAACATGACAGGAATATTGAGTTTGACAGTGAGGCCGTTGATTTGGCGTTTGACATCACTTTGTTTGTTTAAAATAAGGTAGCCGTTAACGTCACGCAATGCTTTTTGGGTTTTGTTTTGCTGAGGATTGAGCTCTTCATCGAAAAATTTCTCTAGCCCTTTGATCCCATAAACACGTGTGTATCCCTCTTCTTCTATTTTTCGTGGATATCCTAAAAGAGGAGTAAGGAGTTTACCGTAAGGATATTTGCGTGCTTCTCCGCTTTCGATGATGTTGAGCCCTTGCAAGACACGTTGACCGTTGGCCGTTTCATATTCGACAAACACCCCTAAACGGCGTAATTCAAATGCTAGAGTTTTGAGATACATCGCTTCTTTTGGGCTAATATGGTAACTTAGAGTAACGGAACCTTTGCGAGTATGGAGTCGTTGGCGAATCTCTTGAGGATCAAGTCCACTGTAAATACTAAAAAGCTGAATAAAGAGTTCTTCTTTATCCGGGTCAATATTACGGGTGTTAACAACTGCTTTGTAAAGTTTTTGCGTTGTTGCGATATGAAAACCATCTGCACTGATAATAGAGCCGCGTTGTGCTTTTGAGTTATCTTCAGAATAGATAGAGGGGATGTCTCTTTCGTGAAGTGCGGTATAGAGCATCACTGTCAAAAAAATGACAAAACCGAACATGAGAACGAGAAAAAGGGCAAGAATTTTTTTTGATTTATTGGTATGGCGCATGTGATGAGAGCTAAATCACATTTGCGTTCGGGTAATTTCTTTGTACGCGCTAAGAGCTTTATTCCGTACTTCGAGCATCAGCTTCATGCTGATTTCAGCTTTATCGATTGCAATAGCCGCTTGATGGAGATCTTTGACACTGCCGGTAGCGATATCACTCATCGCCTTTTCCCCTTCGACTTGCATTTGATTAACACCTCCAAGGGCATTGCGAAGCTCTTGAGCGAAATTGGTCGAGCTGCTCTCAACAGAGTTGCCAATTTTGTTTGCGAGCAGATCGGCAGTAGAGAGTGCTTTAATCGATTGTATATTTGCCATAAAAATAGTTCCTTAAAAATTACGATTGCATCATAGAAATGGCACTGGTAGCCATGTTTTTTGCACTGTCAAAAGCGGCTACGTTTGCTTGATAAGAGCGTGTTGCTTCCACTAAATCGGCCATTTCAATAACAGGATTAATATTTGGATACGCAACGTAGCCATTTGCATCCGCATCAGGGTGGGAGGGTTCGTATTTCATTTTTGGTGCACTGTCATCACGGGTGATTTTATCTACGACGACGGTGGTAATTGCCGGATTAGGTTTTAATCCAGCCAATCCCTCTTTGAGCGGATCGCTGTAGCTTAATGCTGAAGTACTGTTTGCGAGTGCGTCATTAAAAACGGTATTGAAATTGACCGCTTTAAAAACAACCTCTTGACGGCGATAAGGTCCACCTTCATTGGTACGGGTAGTTTGGGCGTTGGCAATATTGGAACTGATGGTGTTGACACGAACACGTTGTGCGGAAAGACCGTAACCGCTGATATCAAAACTGTTTAAAAATGACATGGTATCCCCTTAGCCGTTAAGAAGTTTTCGCTGATGCATCGATAACGCTTTTATAAATACCGGTACCTTTTTTCTTGGCGGCAATAATCGCATTATACATCATCGAGTTTTTTGAGAGTTCTGTTGTTTCGACATCCAAATCAACACTGTTTCCATCATTACGGGCCATATGACCATCACGGAAAAAAGTGGTTGGTTTTAAATCCATTGGAAGGGTAGTGCCGTCTAGATGCATACCATCCGTTTTTGCCATAGGGAGAGTTTGTCCTTTGTCGTTGAAAATTTGAGCACTTTTCTTTGCCAAGGTTTCTTCGAAACGGATGTCTCTTGGACGGTAGAAAGGTGTGTCGGCATTGGCGATGTTTCCAGCAATCATATCTTGGCGCGCAGCACGGTAGTCGAGTGCTTCGTTCATCAGATCGTGAGCTTTAGAAATCGTTAATCCCATGACATACCCTTTCAATTTTCTAGCTTTTATTAGGTAAGCAAAAAATATTCCACACCCTTTTTATCGAACTCTTTCTGAAAGAACGATATACTTCTAGAAATTATACATCAACTATTAAAATTTTCTGCCTCAAAAGAGGCTAGTTTCAGTGCCTTAGCGGCTAGCGTAGCTATTTCAGAAGGTGTTCTGAAGTAGCGTTTTAAATAAGTAGTAATATGCCTGATAAAAAATTATTTCTTTTAACGACTGCATTGATTACCATAGGAATTATTTGTTCCTATACTCTTTCCGTGTACACCGTTATATTTTTGGAATACAACAATTTTCATTTTGTATTGCGTGAGCTATTGGTAGGGATAACATCGATAGTGTTGATGTGGTTTTTGTCGAGACTTGATCCTGATATTTGGTTACATCGGCTAGGATTGGGGCTTTTTTTCGGTGGGATGGCTCTGATGATTATGATGCCGTTTTTACCCGCATCACTGGTGAGTGAAGTCGGAGGGGCTAAGCGGTGGATTAAACTGGTTGGTTTTTCACTCGCACCGGTGGAATTTTTCAAAATAGGATTTATTTATTTCTTGGCGTGGAGTTTTTCTCGTAAACTTGGTCACCACGATAATATAGGGGTGATTGAAGAGTTTAAGCGGGTAAGTCCGTACGCGGCTATCTTTTTGATCGCTATCTTTTTGATCGCTATTTTACAAAACGACTTGGGGCAAGTGATCGTACTGGCGCTTACATTGGCATTTATGCTCTTTTTTGCAGGGAGCAGTTTTCGATTTTTTATGACGTTGATATTGGGGTCCGTTGGAGCATTTATTCTATTGATCGTGACATCCGAACACCGAATTAACCGTATCTTGTCGTGGTGGGGATCGGCACAAAGTACAATTTTGGCGTTTTTCCCCGAATCGATTGCACAACATTTACGGATTGAAAACCAAGAAGAGGCTTATCAGATCGGACATTCACTCAATGCTATCCACAATGGAGGTATTTTTGGTACCGGTTTAGGTGGCGGAACATTTAAGCTTGGATTTCTGAGTGAGGTGCATACGGACTTTGTTTTGGCGGGTATTTCTGAAGAGTTTGGCTTTATAGGAGTGTTTTTTGTGACATTTCTTTTTATTGCGCTGCTTCATCGTCTTTTTAAAATCGCGAATCGCTCCCATAACGATACCGCGTATCTGTTTAGTTTGGGAGTAGGACTTTTGATTACGTTTGCCTTTATGGTCAATGCGTATGGAATCAGTGGTTTGACGCCAATCAAGGGGATATCTGTTCCTTTCTTGAGTTATGGTGGTTCGGCAATGTTAGCTTCATCGGTCGCTATAGGGATGGTGCTGATGCTCTCCAAAAAAATAAAATATAAACCAGGTGATAAAAAATGAATTTTATCTTTACAGGTGGTGGCACAGGCGGACATTTGGTGATCGCTTTATCCCTCGCTGAAGCGGCTAAAGCCAGAGGTCATCGTGTCATATTTATCGGATCAACTTCAGGGCAAGATCGTCAATGGTTTGGAGAGAGTACCCTTTTTGAAGCAACCCACTTTTTAGAGACAACGGGCGTTGTCAACAAAAGAGGGTTTGGAAAATTGGGAGCATTATGGAAAATTCTCAAAGCGGTAGTTACCTCAAAAGAACTGATTCGGGAATTTGAAGCTGATGCAGTTGTCAGTGTTGGGGGTTTTTCAGCAGCACCTGCGGCAATGGCAGCGCTGATGAGTAAGACACCTCTGTATATCCATGAACAAAATGCTATTACTGGTACATTAAACCGATTGCTCAGACCGTATGCCAAAGGGTTTTACAGCTCCTATGAAGAGGGGCAAAATCATTGTGATTATCCGGTTAATGAACGCTATTTCCAAAATGC
>NZ_JAQTYM010000052.1 GCF_028688295.1 Sulfuricurvum sp. | reverse complement strand
CCTAGCTCAAATCTTCACTTTGGCGGTCAACTCTCGTACAATAAACTCTTTGGAGAGCGTTCAATGGTAGATCCACAAAACGGAAGTATGGATAGTTTTGACTGGGTAAGTTCAGAAAACAAACAAGACGATACCCTAAGAGTCCGCTCAGCCTACATCAACTACGAAGAAGATCACTTGTTCGGTCTTGATATCCCGTGGTCATTCGGTTTAGGCCGCCGCCCCTCCACCAACGGAAAACTTATCAGTTACCGTGAAGATGATGAATCAACCTCTCCGTTAGGGCATATTTCTAATGCCGAATTCGATGGAGGAAATATGAAATTTAATCTAGCCAATGTTACGGGAATATCCGGTTCATCCATCAAATTAGCCGCAGGACAAGGGATGAGTAATGCCGAGCCGCATTTTAGTTCTACGCCTTACGCCGATTCAAGCTCTACCGACACGGGTAATATTATGATGTACGCTATCAATGTAGTCCCTTATCATGATAACCGTATCGAAACCGAATTTCAATACACCCATGCCAACAATCTAATCGATATTACTAATGCGGGCTTTGATCAATTTGGTACGTTTAATCCGGCTAACTATGACCCCTCATTGCAAAGCGTCGGAGCGTTACATCTTTTATCCGGTTTTGTGGCATTTCATGGAATCGGTGATGGGTGGAGTGGTTATCTCGATAATACAACCCTCTTTTTAAGCGGGGCGATGTCAAAAACCGACCCTGATAGTGGGAAAGCGATGTTAGGATCTACCGAAAACAAAACCGGATACAGCTATTGGATCGGAGCGCAAATGCCATCTATAATAAGTGAAAAAGGGAGATGGGGGGTAGAGTTTAACCACGGTTCTCAATACTGGAGATCATTTACCTATGGAGAAGATACCGCTATCGGATCAAAAATAGCCGCACGAGGAGATGCTTATGAGCTCTATTTCACAGAGCCGCTTACCACGGCGCTAAGTTTTCAACTCCGTTATACCTATATCGATTATGACTACAGTGGAAGCAACGGCTTCTTTGGCAGTCAAAGCGGAACCCCGATGAAAATCAGCGATATCCCCTCAACCACCGATTTAGCAGGGGTGGTGGTCGATAAGGCACAAGACATTCGAGCCTATTTGCGTTATAAATTCTAAACGTTAGTCTTGGAAGTGGGACTTTAGTCCCGCCTTTGCTTTCCGACACTAAAGTGTCAGTTCCGATTTTTACCCCTGCAACGCAGCCAATTCTTCTTTTACTTTAGCCACATGATCTTTTACTTTTACATTCGTCCATGCCGCTTTGACTATTCCTTTTGGATCGATGATGTACGTTGAGCGGACGATACCCATGTACTCTTTACCGTAGTTTTTTTTCATCGCCCATACGCCGTAGTCTTGCATCATTTGTGTCGTCGGATCACTGAGGAGGGTAATGCCGAGATTTTGTTTCTCGATAAAATTACGGTGTGCTTTGGTACTATCAGCACTCACCCCAAGTATGATTGCACCCATATCATCGTACTCATCCTGTGCAGCCGTAAACTCGCACGCTTCCGTCGTACACCCTGGAGTGGAGTCTTTCGGGTAAAAATACAATACGATCCATTTTCCGCGTAAATCACGCGAACATATCTCTATATCGTCTTGGTTACTCAAACAAAAATCGGGGGATACACTTCCTACTTCTAACATTTTTAATTTCCTTTATTTAAATATCTCTATCCCGTCATGCTGAACTTGATTCAGCATCTCGCCTTAGATCCTGAATCAAGTTCAGGATGACGACTTACTCTCACAATGGCTATAAAATCACTATGGATTTGATTTCGGTAAACTCTTCGATGGCAAAACGGGGACCTTCTCGTCCGACACCGCTGAGTTTCACACCGCCATAAGGCTGAATATCAAAACGCAATGTCGGCATATCGTTAATAACGACCCCACCTGCATCGAGTTCATCAATCGCCTTGGTCGCATGGGAGAGATTGTTGGTAAAAACCGAGAACTGCAATCCATACGGCGAATTGTTCATTCGCTCTATTGCATCATCGATTCCATTCACCCGTACCAAACTCACAATAGGGGCAAATACCTCTTCGCAAACGATCTTCATCGACTCAGTCACGTCCGCCATAACACACGGATAAAATATCCGTCCCTCTCGGTGTGGAGGGGTGAGAGGACGAGCACCCTCTTCCATTGCACTCTCCACCCAGCTCATCGCTCGCTCGGCCGCTTCATCATTAATCAACGGTCCTAAAAAAGTATCGTCATTATATGGTGAACCGACTACAAGTTTCGATGTTGCTTCCGCCATCTTTTGAGAAAATTCATCATAAATAGAACTATCCACATAAATACGTTGGAGCGAAATACATACTTGCCCTGAGTTCACAAACGCTCCGATAGCACAGCGTGTTGCCGCGTATTCAAGATCAGCACTCGTATCGATATAAGTTGCCGCATTACCGCCAAGCTCCAAAGAAACTTTTTTAATCCCTGCACTTTTTGTAATGATATTGCCCACACTTACCGATCCGGTAAAACTGATGACACGTGGGATGTCACTGCCCACCAACGCGCTCCCCACTTCGGCGTCACCGTAAACGACACTCAGTGCATCAGGCGTTGCGAATGGGCTTTCGATAAAAAGTTGTGCCAGTTTATAGGCACACAGCGGTGCTTCAGGGGTCGGTTTAAGAACAACCGTATTCCCCGCGACCAATGCGGGTGCAAGTTTATGGGCGACTAGATTGAGCGGGAAGTTAAACGGAGTAATCGCTACAACAACTCCCACAGCATCTCGTCGCCAGTACGCGTGAGCACTCCGTCCGCTACTCATCGCGTCGGTGTTAATCGTCTCACCGTGCATGGTACGCATCGTCTCGGCGGAGAGGGTGATCGTCTCGATACATCGATCCACTTCGATACGTGCGTAGGTGATCGGTTTTCCCACCTCACCACACAAAACGTTTGCAAATTCTTCACGCTGTTGGCGGAGTTTAGAGGCAACATCCAACAACCATGCACATCGCTGATGAAGTGGAGCTTTTTTAGCAGTTTTTGCGGCATTTTTGGCGATATTAAGCGCCTGATGAGCATCCTCAGCATCGCATTGCGCCATGCGCGAAACAACACGTCCATCATACGGGCTGAGACGCTCCATGTAACAGGAAGTTACAACCTGACGTGACCCCATCCAAACGTGTGCATCCATTATTCGTCTCCGCCATTAAATTATGTTTCAATTATACAAATCATCACCTAAAAAGAGAACGCAGAGGATGTTTTAAGCTCTTTCTTTTCATCTTCTCTTTAGAATGTGTCTCAAAAATACGCAGAGGATCATTATGCTTGAACTTAAAATTACCGACGGTGCGCTAGGGGTCCGCCCTCCCGTTACCAAACCTCATCCGGGATTCTTTTTCCAAGTGGGCGAAGAGCGTTTTCGCAAATTGGTCGATGATCATTATGAGATGATCCGCAACAGCGACATCTCGTTTTTGTTCCCCGTGAATGACGAAGAAGATTTTGCAGCTGCCAAAAAACACGCCGCCGATTTTCTGATCCAAATCTGCGGAGGACCCGATTATTTTGCCCAAACACGAGGTGAGCCTCGTATGGTCGGTCGTCATGCACCGTTTCGTATCGATGAACACGGACGCCAAAGATGGCTCGAATTTTACGGTGTTTTACTCCCTAAACTTGAAGCAGAAGGGGTAAACCCTGAATACATTCAATCGTTTTGGGATTATCTCGATGTATTTTCGATCTGGATGATTAATACACCTACCCATTAATTTTCCCGCAAATGCGGGAATCTTTAACCCCTTAATAAACCTTAAACCCCAACTGCGCTAAAATCACCCAATTTTTCTTTTGGAGATCTTCTCATGAACGAAGCCAAATTTATTTGGATGAACGGCAAACTGCTCCCATGGAGCGAGGCAAAGATTCACGTCCTTTCCCACACACTGCACTACGGTAACGGTGCAATCGAAGGGACTAAAGCATACAAAACCCCAAAAGGGTACGCAATTTTCCGTCTAAACGACCACACTAAGCGTTTGATTGAATCGGCAAAAATGACTCTAATCACTGTACCTTATACAGTTGAAGAGTTAAACAAAGCTCAAATTGAGTTGCTTAAAGCAAACGAATTTACCGGCGAAAACGTCTATCTTCGTCCGATTGTTTACCTCGGTTACGGCGTTATGGGTGTTTATCACAAAGAAGCTCCTGTTGAAGTATCGGTAGCGGCATGGGAATGGGGTGCGTATCTCGGTGAAGAGGGGATGAAACGGGGAATCCGTCTCAAAATCTCATCATTCAGCCGTCCGAATAACAAATCAAATATGGGTAAAGCCAAAGCGGTCGGAAACTATCTCAACTCTCAAATGGCAAAATTTGAAGCGGTTGAAGCGGGATACGATGAAGCGTTGCTCCTCGATGATGAGGGATACGTTGCCGAAGCAAGCGGTGCGTCGTTTTTCCTTATCAAAGACGGTGAACTCATCACCCCTCCGAATGACAACTCACTCGTATCGATTACCCAAAAAACCGTTATCGAGATGGCGGAAAATATGGGTATTAAAGTAACGCGCAGAAAAATCACCCGTGAAGAGATTTACGTCGCCGATGAAGCATTCCTCACCGGAACGGCGGCAGAAATCACCCCTATTCGCGAAGTAGATGCACGCGTTCTCGGTGCAGGGGGACGTGGTCCGTTGACGGAGAAAATTCAGGCAGCATATTTTGACATCGTATGCGGACGAAATCCTGACTATGATCATTATTTGACTTATATTGACTAATTTTCGATATAAGTACATTACTGATAGGTTGTGCTTTGCGCGCAACAAACTAAAAAGAGGATTCTAAATGGCAAGTGATATGAACGACTATTTCAACAAGAAAAAAAATGAGGCTAATAAAGGGGGCGGATTTAATGCACCTAAACCGCCAAAGTTTGATTTTAATATGAACTCTCAAAAAGCCGGAATGCTTTGGGTGATCGGCGGGTTGATTTTATTGCTTGTTTTAGCAAAACCCTTTATTATCATCACCGAGGGTGAGCGTGGTATTCTCTCCACCAATGGTAAATATGAAGATCAAGCATTAATGCCTGGGCTCCATTTTCTAATTCCATTTATTCAAAAAGTTTACATTGTCGATACCAAAGTGCGTATTATTAACTATGCCGATAAAATTGAGCGTGCATCAACGGCAGGTGATGGAATCGTCCTCAAACCGGCAATTACTGTTTTGGATAAACGTGGACTACCAGTCACAATCGAATTAACCGTACAATACCGCCTTAACGCACAGTTAGCAGCGCAAACGATCTCTAACTGGGGCTTTAGTTGGGAAGATAAAATTATCGACCCAGTTGCCCGTGATGTTGTTCGTAACGTCATCGGTCAATACGATGCAGAAACGCTTCCAATCATGCGTAATGCGATCGCTCTCAAAATCGAAGCGGGTATTCGCAGCAGTGTTGATCGCCAGAAAAATGGTCCTGCCGATCTTGAATCGATTCAATTACGTGAAATCGGTCTTCCACAAAAAGTAAAAGATCAAATTGAGCGAGTTCAAGTTGCCAAACAAGAAGTTGAAAAAGCACAACAAGATGTAGAACGGGCCAAACAAGAAGCATTTAAAAAAGAGACTGAAGCACAAGGTACGGCAAATGCTCTCACCATTGAAGCAACCGCTCAAGCTAAAGCCAATCATCTCGTAGCTCAGTCACTCACACCGGGACTACTTAAATTAGAGCAGATCAAAGTACAAGGGAAATTTAACGAAGCACTTAAAGAGAATAAAGACGCTAAAATTTTCCTCACACCGGGGGGTTCTACTCCTAATATCTGGGTTGATATGAAAAATGATCAGACCCAAAAGGTTTCCTCTAAAGAATAATTTAAACCTCTCCTTTTTGGAGGGTTTGTCAGGGCTTCATCTGTGCAGTCCGCTCAAATACTCAAAAGGTTTTACATGAATCTCGATCACATCGACTGGGCAAAATCTGATCTTCTACCTGTAATTGTCCAAGACTCCACTACCCTCGAAGTCCTAATGATGGCATACATGAACCGTGAAGCGTTAGAACTATCTCTCTCTACGAAAATTGCCCATTATTACTCTAGATCCAAACAGCGTCTTTGGAAAAAAGGGGAGTCTAGCGGACACCTCCAACACATTGAACGATTCTTACTCGATTGTGATAACGATACCCTCCTTCTCATCGTTCGCCAAGAGGGAGTAGCCTGTCATACGGGGCGTAAATCGTGTTTCTTTACCGATATTGAATCGGGTGAGACTATCAGCGAACCACAAATCGATACAACAGCAGCCTATGGAATTATTGACGAACTTTACCATACTATCCTCAGTCGAAAGAATGCTGATCCTGAAACCTCATGGACAGCTAAACTTTTGAGTAAAGGGGATAATGCCATCCTCAAAAAAGTAGTTGAAGAATCGGGTGAGTTCAGTTTTGCGATTAAAGACGGTAACGAAGATGAAATTATTTACGAATGTGCCGATTTAGTGTATCACGTCCTCGTCGCACTGGGACATAAAAATATCTCTCCTGATCGTATCAAACAAGAACTTGCCCGACGATTTGGGATGAGCGGGATTGCAGAGAAAAACGCTAGGGACAAATGAAAGCAAAGATTACCGATTTTATCCATCACTTACTGATCTACGATTACCTCTTGTTCGGAGGAATATTCATACTCTTTTTACTTTTGCTAATCATCGCTATCGTTATACGACAAAAAATGACGCTTGCTATTTTCTTGGTAATTTTAGCTTTTGGAGTATTGACAGCAGGGCCTATTGTAGGCTATAGCATGATGCATCAGCACCTCTTTAAACACCATATTATTATTCGTGATGTAAAAGCACTCGAATTTACGGAAGCACTTTTAATCAAAGGGGACATTAACAACACCTCCAAACGCCCTTTTCACGAGTGTACCCTTTATGCCGGAGTTTACAAAGTGACGCATACCCCCTACATAGATCAACTTTACCCTTATTTTCCTTTTCAAAAAAGTTCCCTTAAAATCGTCGAGACAATCAAACCGGGGCAATCAGAATCGTTTAAACTGTTTGTTGAACCGTTTCGCTATACTAAAGATTACAATCTTACCTTAAAGGCAAAATGTCGATGAGTACTTATTTCACTGTTTGGCATTATAGTGCACTCGTTATCGGTTTTATTATCTTTATCCTAACAGTAATATTGGCATTTCAAGAAAAACGCCCTAATGTTCGTAATTCTATTATCATCTCCTCTATCTTAGTCAATATGATGCTTGCCTTTATTATTTTAATGGCCTTAGATAAATATACGAAAAAAGCAGCAGTTTACAATCTAAGCAACTATCGACTTCTCCAAACGGAAGAAATTGTTTTTACGGGTATTGTTAAAAATGTGGGGAACTATACCATCGGTAAAGTAGAGCTAGAGATAAAATTGGTGAACAAAGGACATGCAACCGGAAATGTAAAAGGAGCTAACTTCTATAAACCCAGCGGTTTCTCAGACATGTTTAATAACTCTTCCAAAGATTATCAACCCCAAACACTTATTAAAACACCAATTATAGCCGAGGATCTAAAAGCTGGTGAATCACGTCGCTTTCGTGTTGCATTCGATTATCCCCCGTATTTCAGAGGGGTAACTCAATTTACTCGAATCTTTTCTCACTAAAGACTAATACTTTAGTCCTATTGATTTAAGTGTCTGATTGATAGTACGCAGTTGTGCATTTTTGTCTTGGCACCATTGAGGAGCGATCAGAGTTTCATCGTCAATCCCCGCACTGATACGCTGAACACTTACTTGTGGCGGTTTTAATTTCAATGCTTCTGTTAATACATCTAAATAAAGTTCTTGGCTTATCGGCTCAAACTCACCCCGTCCGTATTCATTGGCTAATGCCGTCCGTTTAACAACGTATAGTGGGTGATATTTGACAGAATCAATCCCAAGAGCGTAGGCTGTTTTAGCCGTTTCAAGCATCATTTCCTTACTCTCACCCGGAAGTCCAAAAATGAGATGACCGCATACCTTTAGCCCATGAGATTTTGCTTTTAGAATCGCTTCTTTGACATTGGCACTATCATGTCCTCGGTTGATTCGCACCAAAGTCTCATCATAAATCGACTGAATTCCAAACTCGATCCAAACTTCCGTTCTCTTGGAAAGCTCTGCTAAATACGAAAAGGTTTCATCACTGATACTATCGGACCTTGTTCCAACACTAAGACCTACTACATTCTCAAACGTAAGTGCTTTCTCATAAAGTGCTTTGAGTGTTTCAAAAGGGGCATAAGTATTGGTAAAACTCTGAAAATAAACCAAAAACTTTTCCGCACCATTTTCTGCACGAAGTTTTTGAGAAAGGGCATTAAACTGCCATTCAAGCTGTTCAAGCTGTTTTTCTAAATAGGGATTTTCAGTCGACTGAAGATTGAGAAAAAAACCTTTGAGAGGGCGTACACGATCTAAACTGGGGCTAAATGAGTCATTTTCACAAAAGGTGCATCCACCTTTAGCAACTGTTCCATCGATATTAGGACAGGTAAAACCGGAGATAGAGACGGGAACTTTTGAAATCTTTACACCGAATTTATGGTGTAAATATTGCCCAAAGGTAAAAATCTGTTCCCGCATGGAAAATGCTTAAATGATATACTTGCCGGTAAAGCAGGCAGTACAGTAATTCTCTTCTTTGCCGTTGACACTTTCTAATAGTGCTTCATTGCTCAAATATCCCAATGAATCGGCTTCGATAAAGGCACAAATCTCTGCATTGGTCATGTTTGCCGCAATAAGTTTCTCTTTATCGGGAGTATCAACTCCATAATAACACGGATCGGTTGTCGGTGGGCTGGAAATACGCATATGCACCTCTGCGGCTCCTGCGGCTTTGAGCATACGGACGATTTGACGGCTCGTCGTCCCACGCACAATCGAGTCATCGATAACGATGAGACGTTTACCACGAATGAGATCATTAATCGGAGAGAGTTTCATTTTGACTTTCAAATCACGCATTTCTTGGGTTGGTTCGATAAAAGTACGCCCAATGTAGTGATTACGCATTATCGCCATCTCGAAAGGGATACCGCTCTCTTGAGAGTAACCGATAGCAGCAGGAACCCCACCATCAGGGACAGGGACAACCATATCGGCAACAACAGGCTGCTCTTTTGCTAATGCTTTTCCCATCGCTTTTCGCATCTCATAAACATTTTGATTATAAACATTGGAATCGGGACGGGCAAAATAGACGTACTCAAAAATACAGTGTTTCGGAGTCGGCTCGAATACTTTGATCGATTGAGGGGCTTTCCCTTTTTCAAAAATCAACAATTCTCCCGGCTCAACGTCACGGATATATTCCGCACCGATGAGATCAAAAGCACAGGTTTCTGAAGCCACTACGTACCCATCACCGACGCGTCCGAGGCTGAGAGGTCGGAAACCGTGAGGATCGCGCATCGCAAACATTTTAGAACGGCTGAGGAATACAAGTGAATATGCCCCCTCTATCTTTTTCACTGCATCAATAATACGATCGGTCAAATGGTGCTGATCACTTTTCGCAATCAAATGGATCAGATTCTCCGTATCCATAAACGTTTGGAAAATCGCCCCTTTTTTGATCAGAGCATCACGTACCTCTTTGGCATTGGTAAGATTCCCATTATGTACGATTGACATTTCCCCAAGATCATAACGCGCAAATACCGGCTGAGCATCGAGAATAGAGTCGTCCCCAGCGGTCGAATAGCGGGTGTGTCCAATCGCCATGTTCCCTTTGAGAGTATTTAGTTTTTGAGTATCAAATACTTGGGTTACTAGCCCACGATCTTTAATCGTATAGAGTTTTTCCCCATCACTGGTGCTGATCCCTGCCGCTTCTTGACCACGATGCTGAAGAGCATGGAGTGAAAAGTAAGCAAGCTTTGACGCTTCGTCATGGTCGAAAATACCGACTACTGCACATTTTTCATTTAAGCTACGCATATCTTTCTCCTTATGCCAGTTCTAAACAGTCTTGGATACTGTAAAGACCGTTTGGTTTTCCGGCCAGCCATTTTGCGGCACGAATGGCACCTTTTGAAAAGGTGTTGCGAGTGGTTGCGGTATGGTGAAGTTCGATGAATTCACCATCATTATAAAATCCAACCGTGTGACGACCGACGATATCTCCACCGCGAAGTGCCATCACCGCAATCTCATCTTTGGTTCTCTCACCGATATTACCGTTACGTCCACTGACACGTACGGCATCGAGGTCGAGACCGCGAGCTGCTGCAGCCGAGTGCGCGAGGGTAAGTGCTGTCCCACTCGGAGCATCTTTTTTATGCCTATGGTGCTGTTCGACGATCTCGATATCAAATCCATCGAGTGTTTTAGCTGCCATATAAACCAGTTGATTGAGTAATGCAACACCCAAAGACATATTAGTCGCATAAAGAATCGGCATTGATTCGCTGGCAGATTTCAATAAATTCATCTGATGTGTATCTAAACCCGTCGTTCCGATAACCAAAGGCTTAGGATGTTCCATCGCACTCTCTAGCAAAACCTGTGTCGCTTCCGGTAACGAAAAATCGATAATAACATCGGACCCTTTAAGCAACGTTGCCATATCGTTAGTTACCAATACTGAAGGATCGATTGAGAAATTGAGTTCATTGCGCACATAGACTGCCCCCAATGAAATCTCAGATTCATGATGTAAATCTTCAATTAACAGCTTTCCGACACGCCCGCCAGCGCCAAATACACCTGCTCTAATCATATGTAGCATCCCTATTCAAACATTAAGTAGAGATATTTTACCCTCTTCGTCTTTAAAAAGGGCGTAAACGTCCTCATTAAAAAATGTTAATGGTGTCCGTCGACGTACCCAATCGCTTGCAATGCGGCAACGGCACCATCGCCTGCAGCGCATACAACTTGTTTTGGTGCTTCGGCGCGCATATCGCCTGCAGCGTATAATCCTGGAACCGAGGTCTTCATACTCAAATCGACTTTTACTTCACCCCATGAGGTCATCTCACATAAAAATGTTCCGTCTTCTTGAATCAACACCTGGTTATTAACATTATTTCCAACGAACACAAAGACACCTGGAACATCGATTTGGCGAATCGAGCCATCTTCGAGCTTGACACGGATTCCATCAACCCCCATCGCACCCCCAAATACCTCTTCAGGTATTGCGTTCAACACCAACTCGATATTTGCACTCTCTTTGACTCTGGTGATCGTATTCGGAGCAGATCTGAAACTGTCACGACGATGGATCAGATACACTTTGGAACAAATTTTTGCCAAATAAAGGGCTTCTTCTAACGCAGTGTCACCACCGCCGATAACTGCTACCTCTTTGTTTTTATAAAAGAATCCATCACAGGTTGCGCACGTGCTAACACCGCGCCCAAAAAAAACATCTTCACCTGCAAAGCCAGCACGTTTTGGCGTTGATCCTGTACACACAATAACACTTTTAGCCTCATTAGAGGTCCCGTCTGATTTTTGGATCATAAAAATACCATCCTCGCGACGAGAAACACGTGTTACTTCACTCATCTCATGCTTGAGCCCAAAGCGTTGGCATTGTTCCGGCCATGGATTCATAAAATCCATACCGCTCAAATTATGCGCCGTAGCCCCTGGGTAATTTTCGATCTCAGAACTCATTGTAATCTGGCCGCCCGGCATCCCTTTTTCAAACATGGTAACATTATCCAAACCACCGCGTGTGGTATACAAACCTGCAGTAAGACCTGCTGGCCCTCCTCCAATAATCGCACAATCCAACATCAATTATTTCCTTTATATTAAGTCTTAAATACAGCCATTTACAGATCACTAGAGATACTACTCAGCGTCTCCAACGTGTCAAGTTCGCGTATCATACTGTCTTGTTTATAAAGGGTCTCTTTGTTTTTTTTGATAGTAAAAACAGTTGGGGAATGATAGATATTAAAGCGTTGAATGAACTTCAAAGAGGTATCAGTTCCCCCACGTAAAAAGGTAATATTAGGAGTTGAAGGGGGAGCTTTTTGGTAATAATCGATTGCAATAATCGGATATTTGGCTTTTGCTTGTGTCAGTTTTTCAATCGTTCCGGGAAGTTTTGAGCTGTAAAAGACAACGATATAATAAGGCTCGGTGGGGATAAAAATAGCTTTTTCCTGATAAAAAACCCAATCGTTAAAGTCAATAAATTTGTATTCAGAAAATTTGTAGTTAAAGTAGGCAAAAGCAGCAGCAATCATTGCTGCGCCAAAAAAAGAGGCGAGAAGCGTGGAGAGGGAAAAAAGACTTTTAGTCCGCCCTGCTGCCACGAAATTGCTTAGAGAAGTGCGTTTAGTTTATCAGCAAATGCTTGTTTAGAAGCAGCGCCTACCATTTGCTCTACTACTTCACCGTTTTTGAAGAAAAGAATTGTAGGGATAGAGCGGATACCGTATTTAACTGCGATATCTTGTTCTTCGTCTGTATTTACTTTACAGATATTTGCTTTACCTTCAAATTCTGCTGCCAATTCTTCGATTACCGGAGCGATCATACGGCAAGGCCCACACCATGGAGCCCAAAAATCTACCAATGAAACACCTTCTTTAGTAATTTCGTCAAAATTAGATACGGTTAATTCTGTGTATTTAGCCATGTGTCTTCCTTAGGGTTCTAATGTTTATATGAAGTCATTATAACGCCAAAATCTTTAAAATGACTTATTACATTAATCTCACATTTTTTCTCAGAACTCTTACGTTACAAAGTAATATTTTCAATCAGCTCCACAACATTATCACTAACAATCAGTGCATCAATGCAGTAATCACTGTTTAGCTTTTTCTTCTGCAAATAAAACTGGATGGTTCTTCCTAGTTTTTGGAGTTTTGAGGGGGTAATATTATTAACAGCCTGCTCATAGGTCGTAGCACTTTTTACTTCTACAAAATGGAGTACATTGTCACGAATGGCGATGATATCAATCTCACCAAAACGGTTGTATACGTTACGATCTACAATTCGATACCCGTGCTGACGAAGATATTCACACCCTTTGTCCTCAGCCAGATTTCCTTTGGCCTTAGTATGCATATTAATTCACTATTTGAACGCCATCTGAATACATCCAGATGGCTACGTTAGCCGCTATGGCACTAAAGCTTGCCTCTTTGAGGCAGAATTGTCTACTGTATATCATTCTAAATAATCGGGTTTGATAATATCGACTTTAATCGATTTAAATCGTGCCGTCTTAATAAGTTCGTCGGCCTCATCGCCGAAAAGAAAGTTGATATTACTAGCAGCATGGTGAAAGGTCGTAAATAGCGTCCCTTTTTTCACGGTTGAGCTTACTTTAACCCGTAAAGGTGCGCTTTGACCATACTCACTTTTGAGGACAACGAAATCTTTGTATTCAAAAAATTCTTCATCTTCGACACTCACCAGCAGTGTATCTTCCGTGTGAGAGCGGCTTAATTTATCACACGCATTGGTTTGGGCACTGTTATTGTAATGAACCAAAACTCGTCCGGTGGTGAGATAATACCCCGAATGTTCTCCCTTGTTTCTCAACTCTTCAACCTGACCGCGAGGGGAATATGGATGATAGCGAAACGTTGCAAATCCATCTTTAGTTCGGAATGTATCGATATGTAATACCGGCAAATCCTCTTCTTGCACCGGCCATTGTAAGCCACGTAGACGATTGGATTCGAGTTTTTCATAACTCGCTCCCCCAAAGCGCATCGGTGCATCAACACGTACCCTCTCCCATACATCACGTGAAGTATGTACCTCTAAATCTGTTCCATAACGTTTGGAGATTTCGGCGATTACTTCCCAGTCATCCGGCATCATCACGTTAATCAGCGGCTGAGAGAGGTGTAAACGACGTTCAGCATTGACATAAACACCTGTCTTTTCATAAGCACTTTTCACCCCGAAGATTATGTCGGCAAATTTCGTAATCTCATTGTCAAAAAGTTCATTAACGACTAAAAGATCGAGGTTCCCCAACGCAGCATGAATTTTGTTTTGGTTTGGATGGATATGGGCAATGTCCTCACTAATATTATAGAGGGCTTTGATCTTACCCTCTACCATCGCATTGATCAGATCAGGAGTCATCATCCCCACCTCTTTAGGAGGTTGATAATCGGGAGCGTAATACGGCAGCATCCCCACATCGCACGTCCCCTGAACATTGTTTTGACCCCGAAGCGGCATCAATCCCGCACCCCGTTTACCAATATTGCCCGTAAGCATTGCGAGATGGGTAATCGCCATAACCGCATACGAACCATCCAAATGCTCCGTTATCCCTAAACCCCAGAAAAAGAGGCTTTTACGGGTTGCATATTTACGGGCAACGATACGAACTTCTTGTGCTAGTGACTCATATCCCGGGATTTGGAGCAGATAGTCTGGATTAGCGTACGGATCATTCAGAATCGAGCTTTTATACTCTTCATACCCTTTCGTCCGTTTGTCTACAAACTCTGTGTTCACCAAATCTTCCGAGAGGATAACATACGCCATCATATTGAGAATCATCAGATTGGCTTCATAGGGGATACTCAAATGATTGGATGAGGATTTAGAGAGCTGGATACGTCGCACGTCGAGAACCGCCAATTCAATCTCTTTTTGTTTAATCACATCGAGCATGCGATTAGCGACGATCGGATGACCTTCGGTAGTATTGCTCCCCATAACGACCATGTATTCGGTCTCATAAATATCATCGAACGGGTTAGTCATCGCCCCTTCACCGATGGTCGTACGCATCCCTTTGAGCGACGGTGAGTGGCACACGCGCGCGCAGTTATCGACATGAGGAGAACCGACGACATGACGGGTAAAGTGTTGAAACAGATAAGAACCCTCACAACTGGTACGTGCCCCTCCGATAGCGGCAAAACTGTGAGAACCGTGTTCATCCGTGATGGAACGGAGCTTACGGGCAACCAGTTCATACGCACTCTCATAGCTGATCTCATAAAAGTCATGATCCACCGGTTCGAGATAGTCCATATCCAAATCGGCAAATAGAGCAGTGTTTTTGGCTAAAAAGGATTTGCGGACACGGGCATTACGGAGCCGTTTAGGGTGAGTAACGAAATCCCACCCCTGTTTCCCTTTGATGCACAACCGCCCTTGAGAAACTGTTCCCTCTTCTTTGGCGAAGATTTTTTGGATTTTGTTGTCTTCCACCTCAGCAGAAATATCACACCCTACGCCGCAATAGGTACAAACGCTGTCGATAACCATTCGGATATTTCCTTGATAGTACGGGTTATGCACCCTTTTTAAAATTAGTGAAGTTTACAATTTTGTCTCTTAAGGACTGCGGAAATAGTGTAAGAATTCGAATCATTAAGGTAAATCTAAAAGGAAAAGCATAACGTATTTTTTTCCGTTCAATCGCATGGGTAATTCGCTCTATCCCCTCCTCTGTACTCATCAAAAACGGCATTTTAAATCGGTTCTTCTGCGTCATCTCCGAATCGATAAATCCGGGCATGATCGTCATGACACTAATACCGTGTGGTTTTAGCTGATAATGCAGCCCTTCCGCATACGCATTAAGTGCCCGCTTAGAACTGCTGTAGGCGATAGAGGTGGGCATCGTAAAAAGCGAAGCGAGCGACGAGATAAGAACAATCTCTCCAGAATGTTGCTCCATCAGTTTCGGGATAATGGGTTCTAACAACGCGTGAACACTCAGAAAATTGGTTTTAAAGAGCCGCTCAAAATCTTCAAACGGTGTTACTCCACCGCCATGTCCGACTGATACTCCCGCATTGAGGATAATCCTATCGATCTTTTGTTCACCCAAATGCACTCCGATCTCTCTCATCCGCTCAAAATCATTGACATCGGCGACAATCGTCTCCACCTCGGTACCTTTGTCTCGGCATCGCTGTGCAACATTTCTCAAACGATCTTCTCTGCGGGCTATTAACACTAATCTATTTTCATTTGTTGCGTAATGCAGAGCTAACGCCTCACCTAATCCACTACTGGCACCGGTAATAATTATGCGCATTTTATTGGTTTAATGTATTTTGAACAGTTAAATAAATACTTTTTGCAAACCTATAAAATTCTTGGGCATCTTCTAATGTTGGTTTCCCGTTTGGTAATAAGCCAAAATCTCCGGGATAGCGTGAATCAATATACAACTCATCGAGTAAATGAAGGTGATCTTCACCGTTTTCAAAAGAGGATAAATCGATACCTACACGGGAGGCAAGTGTTTTTAATTTATGAATTTTTGGAAGTTCAAGACTTCTCTCTTCCCCAAGTGCTTTTAAACTTTTCTCTATGCACTGCTGTGCATGAAAGGCGACCATGTGTGATAGAGACTCTTCATTGATGATTTTTTCGATAACAGCAAGATCATCTTGTGCCGCTTTAAGCCATTCACTTGCGAGTAACTTCATATCAAAGAGATCCCATCACGCAATATTTTACGGCTTAACATCCCATCCAATTCGACAAACTTTTGATGCATCGGTTTAGTATGTGCAATAAGATCGATAGGAATCAGTTTTTGTATCTCATCAAGGGTTTTGATCGTCTTTAAAAAAACAGCACTTTTCTCACGCCAGTTCTGCGGGGTATGCTCATCTGATGTAACCACATACAGATCAATATCACTAGACGCATTCGGCTCACCGTACGCATAACTGCCGAACAATACTA
>NZ_JAQTYM010000051.1 GCF_028688295.1 Sulfuricurvum sp. | reverse complement strand
CCGTTATGAGCGGAGGGCTCTAACCACTGAACTATTGACCCGTGTTTTTGAAAGAGCGCAATTATAATCGCTCTATCATTAGAGAAAGCTTTTTTTACCCGTATCCGTGTAAAGGTAGCGAAAACGATACGCGAGCAAGTTTTGCAAGATCGCAAACATAATCATGAAATTGACAAAACTGCTCCCTCCATAGCTAAACATAGGTAAAGGGACCCCGACTACAGGGGCGAATCCTATCGTCATGGCGATATTAACGCTCATGTAGATAAAGAAAAACAAAGAAAGTCCCCCTGCAACCACTTTTATGTAATAATCATCATACCACCCCGAGATTATCAACAAATGGATAATCAATGCGGCGTACAAAGATATCAGTAAAAAGGCTCCAAAAAAACCAAATCGCTCAACCACGTACGCAAAAATAAAATCACTGGAAGCGATAGGGAGAAATTTCATTTGTGCCTGTGTGGCATCTTCTTTTGCTTTTCCGATAAATCCGCCTGAACCGATGGCAATAATCGACTGTTCAACCTGATAACTTGGTTTTTCACCGACAAAATCGCTCAAACGTTGCTTTTGATAATCGTGCAACTGCGTGTAAATGAGCGGTAAAGAGATGATAAATGCAACGACCAAGCCCACCCAAATTTTCCATTTAACGCCGACAATAAAAAGAACTCCAAATCCGAGCAACGCCAGTACCGTGGCTGTCCCAAGATCGGGCTCTTTCGCGATAAGAAAGAAGGGGAGCAAAATATAGCCGGAGAGTTTCGCAAAATCTTTTAGTCCATACCCACCAATCGGAGGAGGATTACGACTAATCAAATACGCCAGCATCAAGACAAATGCAGGTTTAATCAGTTCAGAGGGTTGAATCGTAAAGTGCACAAACGGAATTTCAATCCAACGTTTCGCCCCAAGTCGTGAATGTCCGATAAACTCTACCGCTATCAGGAGTGCGATTCCTGTCCAATACATAATGGGGATCGTCCAAAACAATCGTCTAATCGGTAACAAAAAAAGAAAAACAAATACACTTAGCCCAACCGAAACGTACACAAAATGCTTTTGTCCCAACATCGGATGAATCTCGTAAATGAGCCAACCTGAAGTGAATATGAGTGGAATCAATAAGATAATGGTTATGAAATCAAAGTGTGCTAAAATTCGTCGATCAATATTAAGCACTACAGTCCTTCGTTAATTTTTGCTAATTGTAGCACAGCGGACTTATAACATTTTAAACCATTCAGATACGATACCAAAAGGCACCCCATTTTGACACCAGAAGAATCCCACTTTACAACCGATGAAGCGATCCGATTAGACGTTTTTTTGACGCAGTCTCTCGGACAAACCCGTAACCAAATCACCCAACTGATCGAACAAAACTGTGTCACGGTGGATGGAAAAGCTACCGCTAAATCAGGGCTAAAACTAAAACCTTCTCAAAACGTCCATATCCGATTTCCTGAACAAAAATCGACTCCGGCATTAAAAGTCGATTTTGAGGTAGAGGTATTGTTCGAAGATAATGATATCCTCGTCATCAACAAACCAAGTTCCCTTACCGTTCACCCTGCACCAAGTGTCAAAGAGGCAACACTAGTCGATTGGCTCAAACACAAAGGGATCGCCCTATCAACCCTCAGCGGTGAAGAGCGTCATGGGATCGTCCACCGGCTCGACCGTGGAACCAGTGGTGCTATGGTAATCGCTAAAAATAACGAAGCCCACGAAGCCCTCTCTCTCCAACTCCAAGACAAAACTATGGGACGTTTTTATCTCGCGGTAATCACCCCACCTCTCAAAGAAGTAAGCACCATCATCGACCGCCCTATCGGACGAAGTGCCCATAATCGTCTTAAAATGGCGATCAGTGAAACCGGTAAAAATGCCAAAACCGAATTTCGCAAACTCTTACCCAGCAACGATGAGAGCGAAGAGCTGATCGCATGCAAACTCTATACGGGGCGAACCCATCAAATTCGGGTCCATTTAGAGTCAATCAGCCGCCATATCATGGGTGATCACCTCTATGGAACGTCGGCAAAAAGCGATAAAATGGAACGTATCTTGCTTCATGCTTACAACCTCTATTTTACCCATCCAACGACCAAAGAGAGAGTGAGTTTTACCGCTCCTTTGGCTAGTGTGATGGAAGATTATTTACAGAAACATTTTGATTCAAAGGAATTACATGAACTCATCGATCCGGTACGCATTGAGCGTCTCTTTAGCACTGAGTCTCTTTAGCGGTTGTGCTCCTCAGCCTGTCCCACAAAAAACGGTTACGATTGACTCGACCCTCCCTACCCCTTCTATGAACGGCTTTATCGCCGATATCACTTCGGTGGCATTTGAGTGGAAACCGGTTACTGATCCTAGAGTTACAGGCTACTACGTCTATCGTAATACTCCGGGAGCTGAAGATAAAAAATTAGAGCGTATTACAACTATTGATAGCCGTTTTGCGACCCACTACGTCGATCACGATCTCAAACCAGGGAGCGAGTATCAATACCGCTTTGCTACGATTACCAAAGAGGGAAGCGAATCGGTAGCGAGTGAAACGACCCTCGTAGCGACACAGCCGATGATCGCACCAGTGAGCTTTTTCCAATCGGTCGGAAATATGCCACGCAGTGCCAAACTTCTTTGGCGTCCGCATCCAAACGGTAAAATCAACGGCTATATCATCGAACGTCAAAATGCAACAGACCAAAAATGGGAAACAATCGCTACCGTTACGGGACGCTTGAATGCAGAATTTATCGACCGTGATCTTAAAGACGCACAAGTTTATTTTTACCGTATCAAAGCAACAACGTTTGATAAACTCGCAACCGATCCGAGTGAGACGACCAAAGTCGTAACCAAACCGCTGCCGCCTGAGATCAAAAATATCACTTCGACCAACAATCTCCCTCGTGCCATAACCCTCACCTGGGAAGCAAGTACTATTAGCGATTTAAGCCATTACAATATTTATCGTTCCGCCAATCCAAACGGTTCATTTGAATACCATGTCAAACTCGAAACGACCAATTTCACCGATACGATCACCGAAGATGGGAAATTCTATTTTTACAAAATCACCGCTGTCGATAAAGACGGTTTAGAGAGTTCTATCTCACCAGTGGCGACACAAGGTTCAACCCTCTCAAAACCACAAACTCCGGTTGCTTATGAGGGTAAAATCATCAACAAAGCGGCAGAACTTCAGTGGCAAAATAACGATCCAAGAGCGGTCTCATACACCGTGATCAAAACAACCAAAAAAAGCTGGATTAGCCGTGAGAGCGTCGATATCAATAACATCACAGGAACCACATTCCGTGACACCGATATCAAAGCCGATACCGGATATCTTTATGAGATTGTAAGTGTTGATAAAGACGGTATCCGTTCTCTCCCGACACAGGCTATCGAACTTAGCTATGAGGCTAAATAACGTATGCCGCATTTACATATCGAATCGTTTAAACCTCTGGCATTGCCACTAAAGTGCGGTGATGTAGAGTTCCTTTTTCAAGCCGACTATAAAGACAAACATGGCGGTGCACTTATCGCAACACGCTATAAAGGCCGAGAATTCTTTTTGACACACAAAAAAGGTGACACCAAAGAGCTTCTCAAAAGTGATAAAATTACTCGCCCTTCTCCTAACTTTTTAATCAAGCACTCTCTTTTGGCCTATGCCGAATGTGCCAAATTGCACATCATCGACTCCAATGTCGACAATGCACCGGAAAATACCCATCTCAAAACACACGATGCCCTTAAATCTATCTCTTATTTTGCTGAAAACTTTCCACGTGATCGAGAAGTAAGAATCGAAATCGGATTTGGTTCGGCTCGACACCTCCTCCATCAAGCGGCCGCTAATCCGAATGTTTTGTTTATCGGTCTCGAGATTCATAAACCCTCTATTGAGCAGGCACTCAAACAAATTGTTATCCAAAATCTCCAGAACATCATGATTCTCGATTACGATGCACGGATCTTTTTGGAATTTGTCCCCTCTAATATTGTGAGTAGAATTTATGTCCATTTTCCAGTTCCATGGGACAAAAAGCCTCACCGACGGGTCATTTCAGAAAGCTTTTTAAAAGAATCTGAACGGGTTCTTTGTGTTGGGGGAAGACTCGAACTCCGCACCGACAGCGAAAACTACTACCGATTTGCACTGGAAACCTTTAGTACCCCGCGCCAAAGCTGTTTTGATGTCCGCAAAAACCAAGAGATAGCCATCGTCAGCAAATATGAAGATCGCTGGAAAAAAATGGAAAAAAATATTTATGACGTCACCTTTACCTGTGAGGTTGAGTCTCCTGAGGCTGATGCCATCGGTGATTTTTCTTTTTCATCAACCTCCATCTCCAAAGAGGCAATTGAGGCTCTTTCACGAGATACCTATAAACGCGAATGGGGATTTATCCATGTGGAGCGAAAATTCACAATCGGAAAAGAGGGAGCAATGATACGTCTGGCCATGGGAAGTTTCGATCGCCCTGAGAGTAATTATGTTATCATTGAAAAAGGGACTGCCCGTTATTTTCCATCCCTTCCTGTTCGCTCTAACGCCAACCTCAAGGCCCACATCTTATTAGACGAGTTGCTTCATGGATAAAGTTATTATTGCAGAGAACCTCTCTTTGTCCTACAAAGAGTTTGAAACGATCATTTCTAAGGCCAACTTCTCAATTGATGCAGGAAGTTTCGTATTTATCACCGGAGCGAGCGGCAGCGGTAAGTCGACCCTTTTGAAATCTTTTTACGGTGCCATCGAGCCTCGTGCCGGTCAACTTATGGTTGGAGGGGTCAAGATGCATAAAATCTCTACCTCTAAACTGAATTTCCTACGACGCCATATCGGTGTTGTTTTTCAAGATTATAAACTAATCAAAGAGTGGACCATAGAGAAGAATGTCATGCTCCCCCTTATCATCTCAGGATACACAAAAGATGTCAGCAGTGCTCAAGTGCAAAAACTGCTCGGTCACGTGAAACTGATCCATCAATCCGGCAAATACCCTCCTGAACTCTCAGGAGGAGAACAGCAACGTGTAGCCATGGCACGAGCACTTGCCCATAATCCAATTTTAATTCTCGCGGATGAGCCGACGGGAAATTTGGATGAGTACTCATCCCAAGTGATATGGAATTTATTAGAGGGTGCGAATACGCAACTTAAAACGACCGTTATTGTCGTAACGCACAATATCCCCTCTACCATTATGATTCCATACAAACACTACCATATCGAGATGGGGAATATTCATGAAATCTCTTAAAAATCACATTTCACTTATTATCGCCCTTTTTACCGTTTTATTTTCGGTTCAAATTTATGTCGCGGTTGATCGTACCATTGCTGCGTATGAAGAACGTCTCAAAAATGACTATTCTATTATCGTTGTCGCGAACAAAACACTCACCCCCGCAGAATTCAAGGCAATGGATTCGATTATCGAGCGCAGTGATGTAATCGCAACGGATCAAGTGTTAAAACGACTAGAAGGTGAAATGAGCAAAAAAAATCTTGATTTGTTAAAACTCACCCTACCGAAATTTTATCGAATCTATTTAAGCCGCTTCCCAACCCCGTATGAAATTGAAAAACTTCAAAAAAGACTTCAAAAGCACGCCGCAATTGAGAGAGTAGAAGGGTATGCCCAAAGCCACGATACGGTTTACAAATTGATGCTTTTATTCAAAGACGTGGTTCAAATATTCTCAATCTCTATCGCAGCAGTGACCTCATTACTCATCCTTAAAGAGATGCGTTTATGGCAGTTTCAGCATGCCGACCGTATGTCCATTATGGCCCTTTTTGGTGCACCGGTTTGGCTCCGTTCAGCAGTCTTGTTCCGCCTTGCTATCGTTGATGCGATCATCGCAACCATTGTCCTTTGTATCGCCTTTTTTGTCATTGAACAATACGGATGGATGGATCTACTGTTACGCACCGTAGGGATCAGCATCGACTTGTTTGATTATGTCAATGATGCGGTCCGCTCACTTCTGATTGCACTGGGTGTCTCTATTATCCTCACCCTTACCATCGTCATCGGAAGCAGTGAAGAGGAATAGATGAACATACCTCTTTCACTGCTTCTTATCACCATGCTTAGCACCTCGGTTTATGCGGCTAAAATCGATGATAAAATACAAAACACATCGAAACAACTCAATGAAACCAAACAAACATTTTCGAGTCTGAATGCCAAATTAGAAGCTACCGCTTCCAAAATCATGCAACAAAAACAAGTGATCGGAACACAGCAGCAAAAAATTTCCACCCTTGTCGAAGAGCTTAAATCCAAAGAGAGTGTTTACCTCTCCAATAAAAATACCCTTAAAGGTCTAGAAGTACAACAAACTCTCTTGATCAAGACACAAAACGACATCGAACAACGTCTTGTCTTCGCGATTGCACGTAACACTTCTATCTCTTTACTTATAAATGATGACAGAGCCAAAGAAGCCGATGCCATCATTACCGAAGAGGCACTCAAACTCCACCTTAAACAGATCAATGAAGATATCAAACAGCTCAACACCCTTTTTGTTGAAAACAACGCACGAATCGCGGGACTATCAACCCAAACCACCGTGTTGAAAAAATCGATCGCGATTATCGACCAAGAAAAAAATAAAGTCCTTGAAACTAAAAAAGCGAATGAAAAAGCGATCGCCGCTCTCGAAAAAGAGAAAAATCAGTACAAAAAATCACTCAACAAAATCCTCAATCAACAACGATCACTCCAAAAAACACTTGCCAGTTTGAACATCATCAAACGTGAAGCATTGAAACCGAAAAAAGCTCCTCCTTCGCTCGTAGCTCCAAAACCGGGTTCCAAACCAGTACCTGAAAATGTCAAACAAGCAATAGCCGATTATCGTCCCTCCAATGTTGCCGGATATTCAGGAGAACGAACGATTTCTCCGCTCGATGGCTATGTCGTTACCAAACGTTTTGGTCCCTACACTGATCCGGTCTATGGTATAAAAATCTTTAATGACTCCGTATCGCTGCGTCCGACCGAGACGGATGCAAAAGTCAAATCGGTACTTAACGGAAAAGTAATTTTTGCAAAACCTACGGCGATGCTAGAGAATGTTATCATTATCGAGCATGATAACGGTTTGCATACCATTTATGCCCACTTAGATAAAATCGCCCCTACCGTCGAAGTAGGAAAGCGGCTGAAACAAGGTTCCATCATTGGACGTGCAGGACGAGAGTTAATGTTTCAAGTGACGCAGCGTAACGCCCACATTGATCCGATGCAGGTGATCCGCTAAGTAATCGTCCACGTTTGTAGTGGAACCATGACCCCTGATCTTCTAGGCATTCAGGGCGAATGGAATAAACGTCATCAAAACGGCCAAACAGCTCCCACCATTTTACTCGCCCATCCTTGATTAACCGAACGATCAATATCTCCCTCATTAGCATACAATATTTTTGCATCCGAAATTTTTGAAGAATTAATTTGGTTGTTTTGGTCGATATCATACGGTCGGATCACTCCGCTAAGTTGCATAATCTGCTTTTGATCATCCACCATAATCTCACGTCGTCCGGTGATAAAATAATTACCGTTTGCCATCACTTTTACGATTCGTGCTGATACCGTTGTTGTAAACGTAGCATTTTTAGTGGAAGAGCCTGAACCTGAATAATCAGACGATGAACCGGCACTAAACCCAATATTGGCAAGCCCATTTAATTTATTGACCGCAGAATTCACCGCAGAGTTTTGCCCTGTTGAGCTAAATAATCCTCCATTCAATCCAAGGGTATCAGCTTCTGTCAGTGCTTTACTCGCTTTATTAGAACTAGTTGCCGTTTCTGAGATCACTACCGTAACAATATCATTTACATGCATCGCTTTATGATCAGAGAACAAAGGGCTATCCCCTTGACCAAACAAGCTACCCCGCGCTACAAACGTATTCTCCTCTTCACGTGAAGGCATCTCTTCAACGTACTTTGGTGGGGTAAAAGCAATTTCAGGTTCCGTCATACGAGCACTACACCCACTTATAAAAAACATTACTAAAATAAATAAAAATTGGGTATAAAAGATCATATTTCACTCTTTGCACTGGAATATTTAGATATAATTAAGCAAATATAGTTCCAAGGAATCCATAATGAGTTTAAAAGAACAAATAAATAACGATATCAAAACCGCTATGAAAGAGAAAAATGCTCCATTACGTGATGCGCTTCGTCTTCTCAGCAGTGCAATGAAACAAATCGAAGTAGATGAACGTAAAGAGCTCAGCGATGATGACATTATCAAAATTATCCAGAAACAAGTCAAACAACGCAATGATGCTATGACCCAATATCGTGATGCAGGACGTGAAGATTTATACGAAAAAGAGGCATCAGAAGTGGCTATTTTCGAAACCTATCTCCCAAAACAACTCAGCGATGATGAACTAGAGAGTGCTATACGCGCTATCATCGCCGAAACAGGTGCTGATAGTATGAAAGATATCGGCCGTGTAATGGGTGCCGCATCTAAAACACTCGGAGCGCAAGCCGATGGCAAACGGATCAATGAGTGTGCTAAGAAGATTTTGAGCTAACGATGGTCTATTGGAATCGATATCTATCCAAAATCAAACATATTTTGGACAATTTTGGAGATGATAGTCGAAATAGTGAATGTCTCATATCCAAAGACTTATCATATCATCAAATTCTTAGTTCTCAAAAAGAGAAGCTTATTTATGTATGCGAATGCTTCGGAACTAGCGATGAAGAAAATGCCTTTGAAGAGTACATTTATTTTTGTATGCATAATGATATCCCTTATCTCTATGTTACGAGTGAAGTGACAAAAATTGCCGAAGCACTTTTAGCCAATTTAGCAGATGAACAATGTTATGATGATATGAAACCGATCCATGAGACACTCAACCATCTGGAATACCGAATCTCTGAGGAGTACTATCGACAATTCTTGCGTAAGCTCTCTTCAAAAAACCATCTACGACTAGCGCATCTGGCTAACCTAGTTGAAAAACATTTAATGATACATTATCAGCACCATCTAGAGTGGATGCTTGTCCTCGTTTCGATGCTTGAGGGTACAGCCGATCCGGAGAGCCATTGTGAGTTCAATCCAACACGATGTTCCTTTGGGCAATGGCTCCATAACCCTTCAATCCCCTATATCGTTAATACAAGTCATTTTAACGATATCCAAGATCTTCATATTCTCCTCCATCAACTGGGAGAACATATTTTAGCCCTCTACCATTCGGGAACATTCGAGCATAAAAGTATGATTCAACTTTTGCTTCGACTCGATTACACTTCATTGGAAATTGGTAATGAAATTGCCATCATCAACGATATGCTCATTATCGGTGAGTACACCAAAGATCCTATGACAGGACTTCTGGGCAGACGGCTTTTGGATAAAATCATGATGAATCAAATTGAGATTGCCAAAGCAACCGAAAGCAACTGTTCCCTCATCATGTGTGATTTGGATTACTTTAAAACCATCAATGACCAATACGGACATCTTGCAGGAGATTCCGTGATCCAAAATTTTGCTGAACTACTCCAAAAAACGCTCCGAAAATCAGATTTTATTTTCCGTTTCGGTGGAGAGGAGTTTCTCATCCTTCTCCCCTCCAGTGAGTACTCTGAAGCGCGTAGCGTAGCTGAGAACCTCTGCACTCAAGCCTCATTGCAAAAAGTAAATTTCGACGGGCAGAATATCTCCTATAGTGTCAGTATCGGCACATTCGGAATCGATACCGATACAATATCATTTGTTACTAAAGAGACTATTATAAACTACGTAAAAAGTGTCGACGCACAACTCTACCTCGCCAAACAAAACGGGCGCAATCGAGTCGAGTAAAATTAGGCGAGTAACTCAGGGCGGCCGTAATGGTATCCTTGAGCATAATCAACGCCAATCTCTCTTAATACCTCTAAAGTCTCTTCATCTTCGACATACTCTGCAATTGTCTTTTTCCCAAACTCTCTCGCGATTTGATGGATATGTTTGACAAAAATACGATCTTTTTCATTCACCACAATATTTTTAACGAACTCACCGTCGATTTTCACATAATCAGTATCAAAATATTTGAGATAAACAAACGAAGAAAATCCTGATCCAAAATCATCCAGAGCAAAGCTAATCCCGATATTTTTCATCGATTCGATAATCTCCATCAAACCGTTAACATTATGAATCGCTTCACGCTCTAGTATCTCGATCGTTATACCGCTATGTGAAGATGGCATTGGATTACGGCTGTAATGATCTTGAATTAATTCAACGTATTCCCCACCAAAAAGGCTGTTGGTTGAGAGGTTGAAAAAGAATTGTTGATCCCACCACCCTTTCTCTTCTCGGATACGTAACCCTTTAGTGAGAATAATCTGATCGATTTTCGATGCAAATCCAAGGCTCTCTGCCACTTCGATAAACTGACCTGCTGCCATAAAACGTTTGCCATCACGTATACGAGCCAATACTTCATATCCGTAGAGTTCACCGGTTTGAACATTATAAATAGCCTGAACAAACGGCTCAACCCGATCTTCATCAATCGCACGACGAAGGAACTCACCTTTTTTCTGAATCTCAGCCGCCATCTCTTGATCGCTTTGATCGGCACGGGCAATCGTATTTTTCCCCGAACGTTTAGCCTTATACATCGCCAAATCTGATCCCGTCAAAAGTGATTCGATATTTTCACCCTGCTCTGGGTACTCGGCAATCCCAAAACTAGCAGTAAGGGTAATCTGATCAAACATGAGTGAAATCGCTGTCGCTTCTAAGCGCGATCGGAGTTTCTCAACAACAGCATATCCATTTTCATACGGTGTTTCCGGCAGAAGAACTGCAAATTCATCTCCCCCTAAACGGGCCAAAATATCGGCATTTCTGAGATTTGAAGCGAAAATATTCGTAACCTCTTTAAGGACTAAATCTCCAGAGGCATGCCCATAGGTGTCATTAATGTATTTGAAATTATCCAAATCGATCATCAGAATCGTAAATTTATGCCGATGACGGAGAGAGCGTTTTATTTCATACGTTAAAAACTCTTCAAATTTGCGACGGTTGTAGAGTCCGGTGAGGTAATCACGATCAGATAGCTCTTGGAGTTTTTCGTAGTAATCTTGGATCGAATCGAGCATTTTGTTAAAATAGTTCTCGATATTTTTAACTTCTAAAATTTTGGTCTTGAGGCTCACCCGTTTCGCCATATCATTTTTACTGATGATCTCTTGAATCATTACAATAAACTGGTTGATAGGTTGCACCAATAGCGCATTGAGTCTAAAATATAAAATGGCAAAAATCATAATGGTAAAGAGGACAAAGAAAATAATAAAGGAATTAATCATTGTCGTCAATGAGATTTTGAGATTCTCTACAGGAAAACTAACATCAATAACGCCGTTAATATCACCCACTTTTGCATTGGTATGACAGGCTATACACTCTTGGTTGACGACGATGGGATAGAGATAGCGGATCTCTTCATCTCCGGTGAGGATCTCTTCTCCCTTCATCGCACGTATCACCATCGGATCGTGATCTCGAATCTCTCTATCATGATCCCGATCACCGAAAAGTTCAGCGACAATCGGACTACGATACGCATTGATTCGCATATTGGGTTCAACGTTGTTCAAACGGACGATAATTGCATCCAATTCCTCTTTACTCCACCCTTTTTCCATAGCTGAGTAAAGTGCTTCAAATGCCAAACGAGAGGTTTTACGTGCATCAACCCGAGCAAGGTCATCAATTGCTCGCTTTTTGATAAAAACGCCATACACAAAAGCCACTGCCAAACTCGCAAGAAGCGAGATTATTACTGTTTTGGCAATGAGCTTTTTATAGGTTGTGTACGACTTCATCGAAATATCCATTTCATGTTACAAATATTAAATAATTATAACATGAAAATTTTAAAACGTGAATGCAAGCCTTTATTCTTCTACTGAGGCGATCCTAAAGGCGATTGAGTTTTGAAAAATCAACGGATGAGAATACTGACATGTAAGTACCCCATCAACCGGAGCGATGATTTTTTCTAATTTCTTACCGCTGAGAGCATCGGTGATACGTCCTAACGTCTCCCCTTTTTCGATGGTCGTACCGCAGGGAACCAACGAATCAAATATCCCTGAATAGGATGCTTTGAGAAGGGTAATATTTTCGGGCTTAATAATATTGCTTTGGAACCCGTTGAATATTGGCAAATCCACTATTTTTCGCTTTGCCATAAAACGAACCAGTGCACCGTGCACTTCATTACTGGTTGATTGATCGATGGAACCGTTTTTGCCGAACACCACCGAAAGGGCTTTTGTCTCCCATAACTGCCAATTGTATTGTAGCATTACCGTCTCTATCGGGCTGTAAGGGCGATAATGGATAAAACGCATCCCTAAATCACGCGCTGAATCGATATCTTCGTATCCGCTTTGGATCAACTTTACATACGGCAGACACATCCCCTGATCGCGCCGCCCCTCCAAAATAATACCGAAGTCATACCCTTGGAGTGATTCAAATAGTTTTGCCGCAATCCGCTGTGTTGTCTCCCCCTGCGCATACCCCGGAAACATCATATTGATATCGGTTTTATCCAACGGCCAAAAAGGCTGTCCCATGTTAAGCGCATAAGTATTAACAGCAGGAATCACCAAAATTTTACCGAGGATTTTCCCCTCTTCCTCTTTATGAGTGAGATAATCGACCAGATGAGACGCTACAGAGAGCTGATTGATATGATCACCGCTCATTGCCCCTACGATAGCAACCGATGGTCCTTTAGAGTCTTCACCGAATAAAAACCCTTCTACTTTTAGGGGTGCACGATTCGGAGATTTAAAATTGAGTATCTCAAGGCGCTTCATTCATTTTCTCCAAAAATTCGACCCACTAATGATCCCTCATACACGATTGGATACGCTCGAAGGGTAAAGAGTATCCCTCCGATAGGGGCGATCACTTCATCTAACACTACACCGCTGAGAGGATCTACAATCTGCCCGACCACATCACCTTTTTGAATCATTTGGCAATGCTCGATAGCGGGGACAAATAATCCAGGAGATGCTGCGTTGAGATAGGCGACCTCCCCCACTTCGGATTGTATCGGCATCCTCACATGAAGCGGTTTAATCGCCAAAAATCCCTCTTCCGCCATCAGATTCAAAATCCCATCGAGGAGCTGATGACCGTAGGCTTTACCCAAACGCATCCCAACCCCCATCTCAACCACGAGTGTTTTTGTCCCGAGCGTATTCATTGCATGGGCAAATGTCGATTCCAAAACGGTGACGGCATCATGAATCCAAACGAAATCAATATTGAGTTTGTTGGCGAGCGGCACGAGCGTTTTAGCTTGAGATTTAGCGATACGCACTTGGGGGATTTCACGTAAAAAGATGTTGGATGAGTGGATATCGATCGCAATCTCAGAACCTTTCATCGCACTCACTACCCCATCGGCAATCTGTGCAGGGAGAAAATCATTTTTACTCCCCGGAAAAATACGGTTTAGATCGACGTCGTAAAATGGGACAGAGCGGGTGATACTATCGATGCCGAGACTGTTAATCGCGGGATAGATATCGATTGTCGCTTTTATCTTCTCAGGGTTAGCACGAAGCCACTCACCGAGGAGAAAACAGACATACTGTCCCTCTAACTCATCCCCGTGAATCCCACTGACAATAGAGATACGTTTGAGGGTTTCACCGCTTTTAGGGGTATATCGACACCGTTGAATCCGAAACTGTTCCCCTACCGGCAGATCGATTGAAAAGACCTCTTCTATGCTACCCATCCCCTTACCGCTCATGATTGGGATTGTGTTTGTGTAGATACCGAAACACACGTATCTTTATAGATAACGCGATCAACGACACTATTGAGGAAAACCAAAAATTTAGAAATATCTGAGGTGGTCACGTTAATCGGACGATAATTACGATTAAGCTGTCTGGCGATGGTATTAATCACATCGATATCGGCCGTTACCATCTCGATTTCTCCATAAAGACGTAAAATCAAATCAAATCGTTCGATTTGTTGACCGAATCGAATCAATTGATAGGCACGAGTTCGATCCAGCTCGGTCGAGAAAATTCCTAAAATGAGACTACAGTTATCAATGATCTCTTCGAGATTAGCGGGGCTCACGGCAGAATCTCGACCTAAAGCTAACTGATTATGAATTTTATTAAGCGTCGAGAAACCTCTCTCATCGAGTAAATGACGTGTCTCTATCGCATTTTCACGCGCCCAGCCGATAATCTGCTCGATACTTCCCCCATAGGTACCATACACTCCTTGTTGGAGAAAATCGAGGGCATTTTTGTACTCAATCTCAACCCCTAATTTTTCATAGAGTTTTCGCCCATCATCCAAATCGCGATCAATTATATAATCATAACTGTTGACTAACTCTTTGAGCATCGTTTCGGCACGTTGTACATAACGCCCAAACCAATAAAGACGTTGTGCCGTACTGACCGAAATTGCTATCGTATTAATCATCATAGTTCCACCACCCACGTGTCTTTAAATCCGCCCCCTTGGGAGGAGTTAACCAAATAATTTCCCTCTTCCATTGCGTAACGGGTTAATCCCCCCATACTGACGGTTATCTCTTCACCATGGATGACATAGGCACGCAAATCTGCTTTACGAGGGAGAATCCCCCCCTCCATCATGCACGGCAAATCGTAAAACTCGATCACCTCCTGAGCAATCCAGCGACGCGGTTCTGCCAAAATCATCTCGATAATTTCAGCGCGTTTTTCAGGAGTTAAACGGTTCCCGAACAATACACCATACCCTCCTGCTTCAGCGACGTCTTTGATAACGAGCTTGTCGATATTATCCAAAACATATTTGCGATCTTTCTCATAATACGGCAGATACGTCGGAGCATTTGAGAGGATCGGTTCCTCATTCAGATAGTATTTAACCATCTCAGGGACAAAATAGTAGATCCCTTTATCATCCGCAACACCGTTTCCGATGCTGTTCATGATGGCAATATTTCCGGCACGGTACGCTCTCGTAATCCCTTTGACCCCGATTAAACTATCAGGTTCAAACTCTTCGGGATCGAGGAAATCATCATCAAGACGTCGATAGATCGCTCCAACACGGAGATGTTCTCCATCATAAGAGCACAAAAAGACCTCATCGTTAATAACGACTAAATCATCCCCTGAAGCTAAGGTCGCTCCAGTGATTTTGGCCAAATAGCTGTGCTCATAATACGCAGAGTTGTAACGTCCCGGAGTGAGGACGACATTAAGTCCTCCGGTATTGACGTAATCCATCGCTGCTTTGAGTTCATCACCGTAATGTTTAATCTTGCCGACTTTCATCGATTCAAAAAACTCAGGATAGGTGTGACGAAACGCACGGCGGATCGTGAGAGGATAACTCACACCGCTCGGAACGCGGAGATTATCTTCGAGGATCACCCATTTACCGCTTACTGCATCTTTGACCAGATCGATACCGCTAATATGGGTACGTACCCCTTTAGGAGGATTGACACCCATAAATTCAGGCAAAAATGCTTTTGCTGAATCAACATACTCACGCGGTACTACACCGTCTTTGACGATTTTTTGATCGTTATAAATATCATTTAAAAAAGCATTTAACGCGCGAACCCTCTGGATGATTCCAGCTTCTAATTCGTCAAATTCTGCTTTAGGGATGATACGGGGGATCATGTCAAAAGGGAAAGAACGCTCAATAAACGTTCCGTCTTTGAAGAGGTTAAAGTTAACCGCATTGGCTTCTAAGAACTCTTTAAATTCTGAAACTTTCGTCTGATCGACACTATCGAAGATATCATAAAACTTTTGTAATTCTGGACACACAGGTTCAAGCATTCTCACCCCTTGATTATTAGGATTAGGTTAATCATATCCTAAAGTAATCTCAAGGGTTGCTTAAAAAAGAAGCAAATACTCTATTTAACCATTTTTAAGTGTTTTCAGTGCCGATTCTACATCATCTTGACGCATTAGTGATTCTCCGACTAAGAAAGCATCAACACCTGCCTTGCTCAAATCCTCCAACTGACCATGCTCATAGATACCGCTTTCGGCTACGATAATTTTGCCATTTGGGATCAAAGGGATAAGTTCATAGCTGAGATTCATATTCATCTCAAACGTCTGGAGGTTACGGTGATTGATTCCGATGATATCGGCACCCGCATAGATCGCTTTGGTGAGTTCGGATTTATCGTGAATCTCCACTAATGCTTCCATACCCAGATGTCGAGTGTAGTTTAGGAGCTCTTTGAGTTCGTCTTTGCTCAGTGCGGCGGCGATGAGGAGGACAAAATCGGCTCCGTAAACGAGTGCTTCGAGGAGTTGATATTTGGAGATGATAAAATCTTTGCGAAGAAGCGGAATACTCACATAACGGCGAATCTCAGCGAGATAATCGAGATTACCCTGAAAAAAGTGCGGCTCTGTCAAAATCGAAATAGCGTTCGCTCCGCCGCGCTCATACGCTTGCGCAATCGCGATAGGATCGAAATCTTCGCGGATCACACCACGCGATGGAGAGGCTTTTTTCACTTCGCTGATGATACGGTACGGCTCTTCTGGGGTCGAGGTGAGGTACGGTCGTACATCACGGGGAGCACGAGCATTAAACGCGAGAGAACGTCCGAGCCAATCCATACTAAACTTGGCCTCACGCTCTAGTAAATCTTCTTTGGTTTTTTTGATGATGTCGTCTAGTATCATTAATTTTTCTCCTTGGTTTTACACTTCTCTATCGCTCTTAA
>NZ_JAQTYM010000004.1 GCF_028688295.1 Sulfuricurvum sp. | reverse complement strand
AATGTTTAGAGAAAATTGCTTTACCGTCGTATTCACGAATCGCTCTTTGAGCCATTGCAACTCCTTCGAAAAATCTATTTGATAGAAATTATATCACTTATAAGGAATTTGAACTCTATCTCAAAAGGTTTAGTCACAAGAAGATGATATTTTGTTTACTTTAGTAACACATATCTCATAAACAGGGATATTTATGTAACTTATTGTAACTTTATTCCCTTTTGCAGTGGATATATCTTCTAAACGGTAATCTTTGCAGTGAGTGATTCCGTAAAAACGTAGCCGTAATTGTAGTTTTTTATCCCCAGCGTCAATGCATCGAATATGCTCCTTATGCAGTACTGTGGATAACTCTTTCGCAATATGCATCGGATACGAAAAATGGCGTTTCGGATCATCCAAAAAACGATAAAAATAGTGGTTGAAGAAAACGGCTAATACATTTACAACCAAAAGAATGAATGCACTGTAAAAGAGCATTTGATAGCGTCTTCGAAATTCACGTAGACGAATACGATAGGTGTGTAAAAATGTTTGAGCGGCAAGGGGCAACGCTATCAATAAAAAAGGGGCAAAGCTTTGTACTTCCACTTTTTGACGAAATGAGAGCAATAGAGAGATAATAAATGCACTCATCGAAATCATCCAAATTAGATCCCACTCTTTTTCCATCATACGACGGTACAAAACATAAAAAAGATAAAGGAAAACAATAGGTGAAAAGATAGCTGAATAGACCCCTAATACATCTAAGAAACGGCTTTCAGGCGATCCTCCTATATGGATACCGAAAATGAGTATTGAAGCCATTAGAAAAATGGCCCCTACTACGCTATAAAGATACTCTTTTTTGTGTATTCCATAGAGTGTAAGTGCAAAAAACAAATATGCGAATGAAGAATCAATCACCAAAAGTAGAGGAAGTAATACCAAAGAATAGCGTCCGTAATTCAAATGCACATAAGCAAAAAGAAAAAGTGTGACGATAATCAATCCGGCATTATCGACAACCAATGCAGCACTGGTTACACCTGGGAGTAGAATGTAGATTAAAAGAATCCATAAACGGTCATTTTCTCTCATAACATAATGCTTCGATATCCCATAAAGGATAAAAGCAGAAAGAAGATGTAACAGAATCATCGGAATTCTGAGTGCGTAATCATTCTGTCCGAATAGGTGAAGTGAAGAAGAGATTAATACTTGTAGTGGAGAAAGTTCTCCATAAAGAATTTGTGCTTCGTGATAACCGATGGAGAGCCCTTTTATCTGCAAAACAAGGACTAAAAAATTAATCCCTAATAGCGCAAATAAAAAGGCTTTTTCTCTCATAGTTTTAGAAAATTATTGATTATCTCATGCCCGAATTCACTCATAATCGATTCGGGGTGGAATTGAACACCGTAGATAGGTTTATCTTTGATCTCTAGTGCCATGATTTCATGGTCATCTTCGCTGTAGGCGGTCGGAATAATAACATCAGGAAGATTTTTCTGTTCCACGATCAACGAGTGATAGCGAGTCGCCGTAAACATTTCGGGAAGTTTGTTAAAAATCGGGGTTTCTCCCTGACGCACCATCTTCGATGTCTTGCCGTGCATCATACGATTCGCCCGAACGACATTGCCCCCAAACGCCTGCGCGATACTTTGATGCCCTAAACATATCCCTAAAATAGGAACTTTATCAGCAAAGTAGCGAATTACTTCAAGCGTTACCCCTGCATCATCGGGAGTTGCAGGACCTGGAGAGATGATAATTTTTTCGGGATGAAGAGCTTCGATTTCTTCGACACTCAGCTCATCATTACGAATAATCTTCAAATCAGCTCCAAGCTCTAAACAATACTGAACAATGTTATAGGTAAAGCTATCATAGTTATCAATCATTAAAATCATTGTTTTTCCTTACCATGCTTTGATTGTATTATACAAGCTATCTCGCTCGATAGGTTCAAATCCGCTGTTTTTAATGAGTGCAACGTACTCTTCAAGATTTACTCCGTGAGCACTTTTGGCTCCGGCGGCAGAGTTGATCGACTCGCGCTCTATCGTACCATCAAGATCGTTGGCTCCAAACTCTTGGGCAACAAGGGCTAAATTCACCGTCGAAGTGACCCAGTACGCTTTGAGATTCGGGACATTGTCGAGAACGATACGGCTAATCGCCATGGTTTTGAGAATTTCATGCGCTGTTATCGACTCTTTAACGTTCAAAAAGTTGTTCTCGCTCTGGTAGACCAAAGGGATAAAACAGTTAAAGCCACCTGTAATGTCTTGCAAATCACGGATTCGGAACATATGATCGATACGGTGAGAACGCTCTTCGACGTGTCCGAAGAGCATCGTGACATTCGATTTCATCCCACGTTCGTGCCATTTGCGGTGAATTTCTAGCCACTGCGCAGAGGTAACTTTCCCTTTGCAGATGTAGTCGCGGACTTTCTCATCGAAAATCTCCGCACCGCCTCCGGGCATTGAATCAACCCCATTAACTATCATCAGATCGATAATATCATCATAGCTTTTGCCGTACTCTTCGGCGAGAAAATGAACTTCTGCGGCTGTGAGTGCTTTGATATGGAGTTGCGGATGGCGGCCCTTGATCTTACTAAACACTTCCAAATACCACTCTAATCCCGTTTCAGGATTATGGGCAGAGACGATATGTACTTCACGGATACCGCGAGAAACAATATCGTCGGTGATCGCCAAAATCTCTTCATGACTCATAGTGTAAGGATTGGGATTTTTACGGCTCGCACTGTAAGCACAAAATTTACAAATATCTTTACAGACATTGGTCGGATTGATATGACGGTTGATATTAAAATAGGTTTGTTTACCGTGGAGTGCCCTGCGGCGCTCATCGGCAAGTTCACCGAGGGTAAAGAGGTCTAAATCGTACAATGCGACCGCTTCGTCGAAGTTCAAACGCTCATTTTTTTTTACTTTTTCAATCAAATTCATACTAAAATCTTTAACTGCTTATTTTGACGCGCATTATAGCAAAAGAAATAGACTACCAATCAAATAACATTAAGCGTTAAATCTCCTATTTTTCAATGTGTTCTGAGCAAATATTCAATCCGATAACGGATTAACGTAGGTTGTTCGGGACGGGGGTACTTTTTATAGGCAATCTCAAGTGTCTCCAATGTTACGTTATCTAGTAACTCAAAGCGGCTGTTTGTTAAAAAACGCAAATCGGTCACACTCCCGTCGGGGTGAAGATAAAACTCCACCATATTGCTCTCATCTACTTCCAAATCGGGAGGGATGCGATAAGGGGCGTAGCGGGCCAATATGTCTTGGGTGATTCGACGCATTGTCTCTTGATTGTCCATAATGAATTTTTGCTCTCCTGCTGAGAGATTGGTGAATACATCGCCGTAGAGCTCTTGTATCATTTTGTTTTCGTATGTTTCTGCCGATTCGGTCGGCATATCTTGATCCGTATTTTCAGGTTCGAAAGCTTCCGCTTCAAGGATCGGTGCGATCGGTTCAACAAGCTGTTTTCCTCGCGGTATAGGGAGGCTTCGTGTAGTTTTCGGAATCTCGTTTTTAACAAGCGCTTCTTTGGCAACGGTAGGTTTTTCTTTGAGAGAGAGCTTCACCCGCTTCTCAGCGGGGGGAGGAGGCGGTGGGGAAGAAGAGACGGATTCGGAAATATACAAAAAAAACAGTACAAATACTAAAACAACCAAAATGTGCACACCAAACGCAATAATCAAGGCATAAAAAGAATAAGGCTTATTTTTTTGTTCCATTTTCATTACCAATCAAACAACATCGTGCAGTTCTTATTTGATTTTTTAGCACAATAAAGTGCTTTATCGGCTCGTCCAATCAAATCTTCCAACGTGTCACCCTGCTTATGTGTCGTTACACCGACACTGATCGTTACATGAACACTCTTTCCTGAGTAGAGGAGATTACTTTGCGCAATTTTTAAACGAATTTTATCCGCCATTGCCTCTGCTTGTGTCACATCACATCGGTTTAGAAGCACTGCAAATTCTTCCCCGCCGTAACGGTAAACATTGTCCGCAGTTCGTATCATCCCTTTGATCGTCTGAGCGATAAAATAGAGCACTTTATCCCCTGCTACATAACCATGTTCGTCATTGAGAAATTTAAAATTATCGACATCAATCATCATTAAAACCAAAGAGAGTTTTTTATCCATCCCCGCTTCGATCATAGGCTCTATATCTTCATGAAATCCTTGACGATTTCCAACTTTGGTTAACGAATCGATGGTAATCGCGGATCGCGCTTCGTAAAGCTCTTCGGTGAGTAAATCAATCTTTGATTGTGCCTTATCAAGTTCATCCGACATCGTGCGATTAAGTGAAGTTAACTCCTCGATAAAAGTAACGAATTTTTCGATCGAATCCGAAGGGGCTTTATCCAAACATTGTCGTTGTTCTTCTGCCACGGACGCAATTTGTGAATGCGATTCGATAAATGCACCCACAGAGTTTTCAACCATATCAAGGTATTTACCCACATCCTCTTTTCCATCACTCAACACTTTTTGATCGACATTTTCTTGATCTTTGCGCAATATTTCATCTGCTGATTCCATAAAAAGCTGATCAAAATATTTTTTGTATTGTGAAGGGTAGGCTGGGATTTTCATCGAACGTAAAAGTCCCATCGTATGATCGTGAATTTCCAAAACTTTTTGGTAAATGTGAGTGTTGTCCATTCTCACCCCTTTATTCGAGTCTGTAATAATTGTATCATTTTACTATCAATATTTATCCTCTTTTGTTTAAAGCTACTTCTTGCCTTATTTTTAATCTGGCTCTTCTCTCAAAAAAAATGATTCTACGCTACAATTAAAATAAAAAGTAGTCCTAATGAGTATTAACGAACAGATTGAAGACCTCATCGAAAAAAAAGCAAGTGATTTTGAAATATCCAAGCTCTTTAAGTCCTATATAACTGATTATAAAAATTCACTTCCTGATCTTTTTGAACGTAATCAAGGGAAAGACTTTCTCGTTACCCATACCAAAACACTCGATTCGATCATTAGCCTCATGTATAAAACGATATTACGCCGCCTTTTTAACAATTATTTGCCGATGCGCAGTAATATTCCCATTGCTTTTATTGCGTTGGGAAGCTATGGGAGAGAACAGCTATGTGTCCATAGTGACATTGACCTCATGATCGTATATGAGAAAAACGATGGCTACAACACTGCCGCAATTATCGAAAAATTTCTATATTTAGCGTGGGATGCCGGTCTTAAACTGGGACACCGCGTCCATGAAGTGGGTGATCTGCTCGGAGCATCGCGAGAGGATATCACAATCAAAACCGCTATGATGGAATCACGTCTCATCATCGGTTCTCCGTTTGCATGGAGTGCCACTCAAAATAAACTCACCGCTATCCGGCATGACAATCCAAAAGCATTTATACTGGCGAAAATTGAAGAAGCAGACGTACGACGGCGAAAGTTCCCTTTTTCAATGCAACCCAATATCAAAGAAGGGGTCGGAGGGCTACGCGATTCACAGCTTCTCTACTGGATCGCGAAAACCATTTACGGCGTTCACACACTCAAAGAACTAAGCGGTGAACTCTTTAGTGAAGAGCAATATCGAGAGTATCGCATTGCATTAGAGTTGCTGTTTCGTATCCGTAGTGCGCTTCATTTACTCACCGGGAAACAGCAAGATCAACTCGTCCTCGATTATATGCCCCTTATCGCCCAGATGCTCGGGTTTAGTGATGAAAAGAAATTAGTTACACGACTATTGGAAGCGCAATGGCGGATCAACAATTTCACCCAAATCTATGTTAAAAAAATGGCTCGTATCTATATGCATGAGGGAAAAAATCGATTACTTTTACGACAAGGAAGAATCAGTAAAGGGTTTTATGCGGTTGATGGTGTAGTATATGCCTCTTTTAATCACGCCCCTCCTGCTATCGATTCACTTCTCGAAATGCTTGTAAATCTAGAGGATAAAGAGTGGGTCTTTGATTCAAGTCTCCTCTTTCATTTTACCTATACTCAAATCAAACATCCTCTACGGGTTAAAACATACGCCCTATTACGCAAACTTTTCGAACGTGAGTATTTTTACATCATCCTCAAACTCTTTTACGATGCAGGGATACTTCATCACTTGATCGGTGCCTTTAAAAAAGTGCTTCATCTCCCTCAGTTCGACGGATACCACCAGTACCCTGTCGATTTACACTCGATCAAATGCATCGAAGCGCTTGAAAATATAAAAGATCCTTACGTTGAGGCCCTTTATAAACCGTTATCACTTGTTGATAAGACATTATTAAAAGCGGTTATTTTACTCCATGATACCGGTAAAGGGCGTAAACAAGATCACTCTGAGGTGGGGACAAAACTAATCGTCCCGTTTATCAAAAATCTCAAACTCTCCTCAACCCTCCATGAACGTGCCGCGTTACTCGTTCGCCATCACGTTTTGATGACCCATGTAGCGTACCGCGAAAATCTCTATCATGAAAAAACCCTCTATCAGTTCATGTCTAAAATCAAAACACCTGAAAATCTAAAACTTCTTTATATCCTTACCTATGCAGATGTTAACGGGGTCGGACCTGGAACCTATACCGGCTTTGGTGCAAATTTGCTCCATGAGCTCTACGAAGCCTCACTCGAAATCGCTTCCCAAAACGATCGGATCACCGATGCTATCAAACGACAGAATAAAGAGAAACGAATCTCCCACGATCCTGAATTTGTCGAACTCACTAAAATCGAGCAGAAAAAAGTTCTCTCGATCGAATCAAATCTCTTTTTCTTTAAACATACACCGAGTGAGATTATCAATATTTCGAAAGAGGCCTTTGGGTGCCAGAGTTTTACCTATCAGCTCAACATAGACGGTGGTCTAGTTATCCATATTTTCCGTCGTATCCCTCTGAATTTAGGATATTTGTTAGGTAAACTCAGTTATCTCGATGTCGCTTCTATGGATATTTTCACCCTCTTTGACGGGATCAAATATTTTAAAATCGAGTTTTTACAACGCCCTCGCGAGGGGACAATGGAGCAAATCGAGATTATCGTTGAAGAGGCATTTGATATGTCTAAAAAGCTAAGTCTTCAAAAACCGATCATTAAACCCAGTGAGATCACTCTCGATTGTGATCACTCCATCCATTATGCACAGCTCAACCTCAATACGACCAATCAGCGTGGATTGCTTGCCTATTTCGTTCAGCTTTTCGATGAAGCTCAGATCAATATTGCAACTGCAAAAATCCACACTAACAAAAATATGGCAAGAGATCACTTCTTAATTGAAAAACAAAACAGAATGTGCGATAATGCGCGCGAAATAATCAGTAAATTAGTAGAGGTGTAATTATGTGCGGTATTGTTGGATATATTGGAGTCAAACCGGTTAAACAAATTTTGATCGACGGGCTCCGTGAACTCGAATATCGCGGATACGACTCTGCCGGAATCGCTGTACTGCAACACGGTAATTTTTCCCTTTTTAAAGCCGTTGGCAAACTGATAAACCTCGAAGAAAAAGCACACAACTTTGAAAGCACAGGATTCTCTGTCGGCATCGGACACACCCGCTGGGCAACTCACGGCAAACCTACCGAACTTAATGCCCACCCTCACTTGGGACAAAACTCGTATGTCGTTCATAACGGGATCATCGAAAACTACCAAGAACTCAAAAGTATGCTCACATCACATGGGGTTCAGTTTTTAAGCCAAACCGATACTGAAGTGATCGTCCATCTTTTTGAATATCAGCTCAAAACTGCAGCATCTCCTTTTGAAGCGTTTCAACAAACACTCGCACAACTGCACGGTGCGTATGCCATCTTACTGGTAAACACCGATGCTGAGGGGACTATATTCTTTGCTAAGCACGGTTCTCCCATGATTATCGGACGCAATCACGAAGGAGAAACCCTCTTTGGCTCATCCGATGCAGCACTGATCGGAAAATGTCATGAAGTGATCTATCTCGAAGACGGTCATTACGGCTATGCTTCTGCAGATAAAATAGCTTTATTTGACGAGCATAATACCCCTGTTACCCTGCGCTTTACTGCACTCTCAGAAAACAAACTCTCTGCACAAAAAGAGGGATTTCGCTTTTTCATGGAAAAAGAGATTTATGAGCAAAGCACCGTCTTATCCGATACGTTGTTGGGACGTTTGCGTGATGAGAGTGTCTATTTTGAAGAGTTACAGAGCGGATTGTTTGAGGGGATTAATGAAATCAAACTGTGTGCCTGCGGTACAAGCTATCATGCTGCACTCGTTGCCAGTTACCTTTTTGAACGTCACGCCAAAATAAAAACCTCTGTCGAAATCGCCAGTGAATTTCGCTACCGTGAACCTTTTCTCACCACTGACACCCTCTTTGTCGTCATAAGCCAAAGCGGTGAGACTGCCGACACACTAGAGAGCCTCAAAATGGCCAAAAAATTCGGCCTCAAAACCATGGTTATCTGTAATGTCGATAACTCCTCTATGGTTCGACTCGCCGATGCTTCTATCCTAACTCGCGCCGGGATCGAAAAAGGGGTTGCCTCAACCAAAGCGTTCGCGACCCAAGTGTGTGTTCTTTGGATGCTCAGCCTCTATCTATCAAGCGAGCGCCAATCACTCGAAACCTCTGAAATCCAACGTCAAATCGGCTTGCTTCGTACCCTCCCCGCATCGGTTGCCGTTGATAACGCACTGCACGAGCAACTTCGCCGACTCAGTAAACGCTACCTCCACGGACATGGATTTTTCTTTATCGGTCGAGATGTCTTTTTCCCTCTCGCACTAGAGGGGGCGTTAAAACTCAAAGAGATCAGCTACCTGCACGCTGAGGGGTATCCGAGCGGAGAGATGAAACACGGACCGATCGCCCTTGCTGATCCAGAACTCTTTACTATCGCTTTGCTCCCCGAACATAAACTGTATGACAAAACCAAAAGCAATATCGAAGAGCTAAGTGCACGCGATTCGACTATCTGCTCCATAAGTCCTCTCGATTTTGACAAAGCCGATGATCATATCAGGACAAAGCATACGGAAGATTATATGATCGAATTTTTTGAAATGATGGTTGTCCTCCAGCTCCTCTCTATGGAAATCGCTATCCGTTTAGGAAACGATGTTGATATGCCTCGAAATCTCGCAAAGAGTGTTACGGTCGAGTAAACCGTATTTCTCTACACTTTCATCTAAATTTAAAAATTATTTAGCTATTGTAAGTACTTTCGTATCCTATTGATTTGATTTTTTATAAGGTAACCTAATATGAATGCTAACCGTAAAATTTTGTTTATCGTCGCTTTAATGCTCATTGGGTTGGCTGTTGCTACCATCACAAATGTTGCCCTTAACTTTCGTGATTATGGATACAACAACGCTATCGAAAAATCAAAAATGACAGCTGAGATTGTTCGTGATGGCTTAACGGCCCACATGGTAAATGGAATCATGGATAAACGGGAATTTTTTCTCGGAAATATCGCTAATATCAAAGATGTTCAAGCCCTTTGGATTGTTCGTGCTGACAATGTCATCAAACAATACGGTGAAGGGATGCAAAATGAAAAACCCAGAGATGCAATCGACCGTAAAGTTCTTAAAGATGGAATAACGGTACGTGAAGTTCGAGAAGATGCCAGCAATGCCGTGTTACGAGTTACCATTCCCTATACTGCAACCGCATACGGCAATCCAAACTGCCTCACTTGTCATAATGTTCAAGAGGGAGATGTTCTAGGTGCAATCAGTATGGAGTTTAACATCAATGAAATCCGCCAAACCGGTGCGATGACCATTGCGAAAATTTTTGCGATCAACGTTATTTTCATCATCATTGCACTTTGGGTAACGCACCACTATTTCAAACCTTATATGAAGTTGTTTGAGAATCTTCAAAATGGTATTAAGCGTGCTCGTACCGGAGATTTTAGTTTCCGCTTCACCACATCGCTCAAAGATGCCGGAAGCGAAGTCGCAGAACAGATGAATACACTGTTTCAAAAGATGGAAGATACCTTTGGCGGAATAAAGCATAATCTCAATACCTTTGCATCCCGCTCTAATATCTCCTGCAGTGATCCACTCAGTACGGCTGGAATCATTATCCAAGAGCTCTCAGATGTCTATAAATTCAAAAAAACCATCGAACTTGACAGCACTAAAGATGCTATTTATGAACGTTTTGTTTATGTTCTAAAAGAGAAATTTAATTTTGTCCATTTTGCCCTCTATGAAGTGGATAAAAATACGAAAGAGCGTAAACTCATCCATATCACCGATCATAAAAGTTTTTGTCTTCCGATTGCCGATCAAAATGCACTGGAATGCCGTGCATATCGTACTGCAAGTGATGTTTATTCCACTGATTTTCCGAACCTTTGTTCCAATTGTGCGGATGACAAAGCATACTCCTGCATTCCGTTTAATATCAATGATGATTTAGCATTGATCCTCTCATATTCAGCAAAAAGTACCCAAGAAATCGAGAATATGAATCTTTCACTTCCAAGTATTAAAAACTATTTTGAAGCGGCTAAAGCCGTTATTGAAAGTCGTACACTTATGGATAAGTTACGGGATTCCTCTCTTAGAGATGGTGCAACACGTCTTTACAATCGCCGTTTTCTAGAAGAGTTCATCGACAAAAGTTCAGAACAAGCACTCCGTTCACACATCACATATGCTATTTTAATGATTGATATCGACTATTTTAAAATGGTAAATGATACCTATGGGCACGATTCCGGTGATATCGTTATTAAAACATTAGCCGAACTACTGCAAGATAGTATCCGTAAAGCCGATCTCGCTATCCGTTATGGAGGAGAAGAGTTCTTAATCTTACTCTATAATACAACACCTGAGGGGGCTGTTCAAGTTGCCGAAAAAATTCGCACTCGATTCAGTGAGAAAAAATATCAATTTGGTACCGATACGGTTGAGAAAACACTTAGTATCGGAATCGCCCATTTCCCAACGCAAGCCGATTCTATCTGGAAAGTGATTAAATACGCCGACTTGGCTCTTTATGAAGGGAAGCACACCGGACGTAACCGTGTTATCGAGTTTGAGGCCAGTATGCACAGCGGCGATCAATTTTAATGTATCGCTTTAAATAATCATTCTTTTTGGATCATAAACAAGGGAGCAATTTCCCCCTTGGTGTTTAGCTTCTAACAATGAGCGTTTTGCAAACTCAATCCCCTCAATCATATCTTGCGTCTGTTCAGGAAAGAGGGTAATACCGATACTCACGGTTTTCAAAATAGCATACGTATTGACACGAATTTTCTTTTTAAAGAGAGTGTGAATCGCCTCTGCAATCTCTTGAACTCTATCAGCCTCGTAGTCATACAAGACAACGGCAAAGGTATCTCCGCCATAACGAATGAGGATATCTCCTTGCTGCAACGTCTCTTGGATATTACGTGCCATCGCTTTTATCACCTCATCCGCAACATTCGCATCATATGATTGATTAATGGCATCAAATCCATCCATATCTACCATCAGTACCCCATAAGGGATCATAATTCGTTTTGACTGAGCATTAATCAATCTACTCAGCTCTTCGAGATAAGCACGGTTATAAAGCCGTGTGAGTAGGTCGATACGAACGGTATTTTGTAATTTCTTATTGATTATTTGAAGACGTGAAGCATTAATATAATTCCCCAACTGTTCCAATACTAAACGAAATTTTACACTATCACGAGAATCATAACTCACGAGTGAAATCACAATATCGAGTTCATCAACGATAGGATAACTTCGACATATATAATGAGCACTAGGATCGATCATTTTTGGACACGCAACCTCACATTGGCTTGAGTCTACTGTATCCGTTGTTCTATCAGCACGGCATCCGCTGGCAGCATCACACAAAAGTGTCTTTTCACTGTGAACTACATGGGTCGATTTATCCAGAGGATTTACTTCTAAAATATTAAAATCACTCAAATTCCAACGAGTTCGGAGCAAGGCAATAATCCGTCCGTATACCTCTTCGATATTTTGATCTTTTTCGATCGCTTTTCGGAAACGTTCAACTTCAAAAAGCTGATGAACTCCCATTTGCAGTGTATAAAGAGGATCGGTGTTGGGCTTGTCCAACTGGATTAATGAGCCCATTTTCTCACTGCTATCAATCAGCGTAGTCTCTAATTTTTCCATCAAAGAGTTGGTCCACATCGCGGCATAATGCCCATCAGCATTCTCACTCTGCGTAACACGATGGGTATAATCACCCCCCTCAGCCCTCTCCATCGTTACTGCAATATCATCGAGTGTCTCTTTATACGATTTAATAAAACGACGAACACTCTTGAGGAGATAGACCCCCAACGTGATTAGAACGATGATAGCGATAAGAGTAGCAACCAAACCGCTCACTTTAAGATCATTAATCTCCATCTCAATCGATACAACACCTAAAACATCCCCTACTGCGGCATTATGACAGCTCAAGCAATCGATTTTACCGTGCTCTGTTGTTGCAATATAAGGAATTGAGAGGCGATAAAGGGTATTAGAGAATAATGTTCCCGAAACGTTATTGACAGACTTTCCAGTTCGTAATACTGCATGATCAATATCATCACGCGCTTCTTGCAGATAAATACCTTGTCCATATTGGCGCGTAAGCGATTCTGACCGTACTACCCAAGCGGCCCTCATCCCCTCTACAGCATCGATTTGTTTCAAAAGCTTCTCTTGATAATCAGAACTGCCTGTAATCATATGAGAGGTTAATGATTCTCGGACAATATTTCCGGCCAACTCTGCTCTACTCTGTGCAGAGTCCAATGCCATGTAGCGAAACGTTGCAGCTATAATCACAACAAACAAGATTATTATGGAGACGATAGAGAGGGAGAGGGTAAAAAATGTACTCTTTTTTTTCATTATTCCTGACTTCGTTACGTAAAGTAATCGATTATACTGAAAAAAAGATTAGAGTTATAAAAAAGATGTCTTTTCCCCTCATTTCAAGGGGAAAATAAAAGAGTTAGTGACAGCCGCAACCTGTGCCGCAACTTCCGCTAGAAGCAGGTGCTTCTTGTTTTGGTGCAGCGGCAGTGGAACACGCTGAAACACCCGGAGGGGTATTCGGCTGTATCGCTTGGTTATCGACACCACCCTCTTCGTTAATTTTCTCGATGGTAGCCCAAAGATCTTCCGCCGCCTTCATATAACGTTTCGCCGTTTCAGAAGTCGGTGCGTAGTAGGTTACCGGTTTCCCTTCATCCCCACCCGTTCGGATAGCGGGCTCGATTGGGATTTCGGCAAGGATGCACGTCTCAAACTGATCCGCCATCACTTTTGATGTCCCTTTTCCGAAAATGTCATACTCAACTCCGGTATCGGGAGCGATAAACCCAGACATATTTTCGATAACACCTGCGATCGGGATATGAAGTTTTTTAAACATATCCAAACTACGGCGAGAATCATCGAGGGAGACCATTTGTGGTGTTGTCACTGTAACCCCTACGGTTACCGGAACACTTTGCGCCAACGTGAGTTGTGCATCACCGGTACCCGGAGGCATATCGATAACGAGACAGTCCAAATCCGACCATAGAATATCGCGCAAGAACTGCTCGATCGCTTTCATGATCATCGCACCGCGCCAGATGAGCGATTGCCCCTCTTCCATAAGTGAGCCCATTGACATCACTTCGACACCATACGCTTTTAATGGGAGAACTTTGTTTCCAACCACTTCAGGTTTTTGACCATCAAGCCCCATCATACGAGGAATATTAGGACCATAAATATCAGCATCCAAAAGACCCACTTTTTTCCCCTGCATCGCAAGAGCTACCGCGAGGTTAACCGAAGTGGTCGATTTACCGACTCCCCCTTTACCTGAACTTACCATGATAAAGTTTTTCACCTGAGGAGCTATATTTTTACCCTTGGATGAGCTCTCACGAGGCATTTTTGGAGCTGTGATATTAACTACCACATCATTTGCACCGGCACGTTTAAGCTCATCGGTTGCTTCTACCGTAATTTGATGTGCCACTTCAGGTGCACTTGAAGTAATATCAACCGTTACACTAACGTTTGAGCCCTCAATTTTAATCTCTTTGACGAATCCGAAGGTCACGATGTCTTTTGTGAATCCCGGATAAGTAACTTTTGATAATGCTGATTTTACAATTTCTTCTGTCATATTTGTATCTCCTTAATAATTTTTAGCTTGCGCTTTGTGTTTTTGCTTCTTCCGCAATCCATGCGAGAGATTCGGGGTTGTCCATAATCTGTTGCGTTATTTTGTACGAACAAAACTTCGGTCCGCACATCGAACAAAACTCCGCATCTTTGAAAACATCTTGCGGAAGTGTTTCATCGTGATACTCACGCGCCCGTTCAGGATCGAGGGCAAGTTCAAACTGACGATTCCAGTCAAACGCATAACGGGCATCACTCATCGCATCGTCGATGTCACGGGCACCCTTACGGCCACGAGCGATATCGGCCGCGTGTGCCGCGATTTTATACGCGATAATCCCTGCACGGACATCTTCGGCGTTCGGTAAGCCCAAATGCTCTTTCGGGGTGACGTAACAAAGCATTGAAGCCCCATGCCATCCGCCTACAGCCGCACCGATAGCGGAGCTGATATGATCATACCCCGCCGCGATATCAGTAACGAGAGGCCCAAGTATATAAAACGGTGCTTCATGGCAATATTCACGCTGAATTTTCATATTACGCTCGATCTGATTGAGAGGGACATGTCCCGGTCCTTCGATCATTACCTGTACGTTTTTCTCCCATGCACGAAGCGTCAAGTCACCTAAGACTTTGAGTTCACCGAGTTGCGCTTCATCAGATGCATCTGCCAAACATCCCGGACGGAGTGAATCACCGAGAGAAAGGGAGACATCATAACGGGCACAAATATCGAGGATCTCATCGTACGCCGTATAAAAAGGGTTTTCACGATGGTAATGCATCATCCATGCCGCCATGAGCGATCCGCCACGACTGACAATCCCCATTTTACGTTTTGCCACTTTCGGCATCGTCTCTAATAAAAAGCCTGCATGAATGGTGAAATAGCTCACCCCTTGCTGTGCTTGGCGTTCTAGGACTTCCAACATAACCTCAATGCTCAAATCTTCGATTTTGTTGTTTACATCGTGCAAAATTTGATAGATAGGAACCGTTCCGATAGGGATTTTAGAGTTTTCGATGACCGCTCGGCGAATCTCATCCAAATCTCCCCCTGTCGAGAGATCCATCGCCGTATCTGCTTTATAATGCTGAGAAACTTGAATTTTTTCAATCTCCCCTTGAACATCACTGGCAATTGCCGATGAGCCGATATTGGCGTTAATTTTACAGCGTGCAGCAATACCGATTGCCATCGGCTCCAAATTTTTATGATTAACGTTCGCCGGGATAATCAAACGTCCCCTTGCTACTTCAGAACGAACCAACTCAGGATCGAGTTCCTCTACTTTGGCCACATAGGCCATCTCTTCTGTAATAATGCCTTGCTTGGCATAATACATCTGAGTCCGGACGGTATCGTTTTGTCTGTTGGCGACCCATTCTGTTCTCATAGTGTTTGCTCCCTTATTTTGTTCATCTCTTTTAGAGATAGTGTCTATCCGATAGCCAAATCCAAAACTTCATTTTTTAATAAACGATATTGGACTTATAAAGAAGAGCCCCTAAAAGGGTAGACTCTCTTTTAATGTAGATGAAAAATTTCAAGAGGATTTAGGAAATGATACCTGCATCTTCTTTAGCTCTATTCTATAATTTATCAAAAACAAGATAAAAAAAAGCTTTTTGAGTGTATAATTTCGTAACAGTTTTCAAAATAGGATACATTTTGTCTGATTTGACCCTTGTTTTGCTTGCCGCAGGTAATTCAACCCGTTTTAAAATTCCCGTCAAAAAACAATGGCTTCGTATTGGGCATGATCCGTTATGGCTTTATGTTACCAACCGTATCAAAGAATCTCTCCCCGAAGTTACGATTATCCTCTCTGCTCATGCTAATGAAATCCCTTTTATAACCCCTTTATGCGATTTTAGGGTTGTTTCCGGGGGAGATACCCGCCAACAATCACTTAAAAATGCCCTCAAAGAGGTCAAAACCCCTTATGTTATGGTGAGCGATATTGCTCGGGCCTGTGTCGATCCTGAACTAATTAAACGCTTGATTGCGCATCAAGGAGTAGCCGATACGATTGTTCCTGCGCTAGAGGTTCACGATACCGTTGTCTACAACAATGAGACCATCACCCGTGAACACGTCAAACGGATACAAACCCCGCAGCTCTCCAGAACCGATATATTACGCCGTGCCTTAGAAAGCGATATCGAATATACCGATGAGAGCAGTGCCGTTGTTGCCTATGGAGGAACACGCCATTTTATCCCTGGTGATGAACGCGCAGCCAAACTAACCCTAGCAGGAGACATTACCGCACTTGAGTGTCTAAGCCCTCCAGCACACTATGTCTTTACCGGGAATGGGTTTGATGTTCACCCTTTCGAAGAGGGAAAACCAATGGTACTCGCGGGTGTAGAGATCGATAGCCCTGTTGGCTTTAAAGCCCATAGCGATGGTGATGTAGCGATACACGCCCTCATTGATGCTCTTCTTGGTGCCGCTTGTTTGGGAGATATTGGGATGTTATTTCCAGATACAGACACTGCTTATAAGAATATCGATTCAAAAGTGCTCTTAGAGCGATGTGTCGAAAAGCTCCACCATTTTGGTTTTGTGATACTCCACGCGGATATTACGATCATCGCACAAGCCCCGAAAATTGCCCCTTATAAAGATTTGATGCGATCACGCCTCGCCTCATTACTTCACATTCCTACTGCGCGTGTGAACATCAAAGCAACAACAACGGAGCATTTAGGATTTATCGGGCGAAAAGAAGGACTCGGTGTCATTGCCACTGCATCAGTACACTATTTTGATTGGAAAAACGGATGAACATACTCATTATCGAAAATGAAATTTACTTGGCGCAAAGTATTGCTTCAAAGCTCAGTGACTTAAGTCACAACTGTGATATCTCCAGTTCAACCAAAGAGGGTCTAAAAGGGGCCCCCTATGATGTGGTTCTCCTCTCAACCAACATTAGTGGTCAAGATATTTATCCCGTTATTGAAGCGTATAAAAATGCCGTTGTTATCTTGATGGTGAGCTACGTGAGTAACGATACCGTCTCTAAACCCCTCGCAGCAGGTGCCAAAGATTACATCCTCAAACCGTTTATGATCGAAGAACTTATCCGTAAAATCCAACACTTTCAAAACCATGAACGTCTCCGTCGTCAAAATCAAACCTATGAGCGTTATCTCACCCACACCTTTAATTCGATCAATGTTGATGAAGATATGGACAAAACCGAACTGCCTCTCTTTATCTGCAGCGGATATCAAAAATATGCTGATGCTTTTGCATTTCGCTACGCGGCACACCATGATAAACCTCTGCAGTTTATCTCTCTTGCTTCCGCAAAAGCATTTGCAGATATTACCGCATTAGGTGAAGATGTTCTCCTCTTTATTACCGATTTTCAAAATCTTAAAAAAAGTGAGCATAAAGCTTTTTATGAACTTATTAGTGGTAAAAAATGCATTATTGCCAGTACCGATCCCATCGACAATCCCCCTTTCAAATTAATTGAAATCGAAAGTGAAAGCCACCTATTCGATCAAGGAGAAATTTTACCGATCGAAGAATATGTAAAATACATCATGATCCATTTCCAAAACCGTTTCCCTGATACGGAACTCTCTAAAAAACTCGGTATATCACGTAAAAGCTTATGGGAAAAGAGAAAGAAATATGGCATCGTCAAGAAAAAATAGAGCTCTCTTTATCGACCAAGAGGCCGTATCCGCCCTCACTCTTCTTAAATCCGGAATGCTCAGTCCGGTAACGGCACTCATGAATGAAAAGCAAAGCAAAGAAGTTCTTAGCAGTGGCATGTTTATGGGAAAAACCTTCCCTTTTCCCCTCATTCTTTCCCCCAATGGAAAAGTAAATGAAACTATTCTTACGACCGCATATAAAGGGGAAATCCTTGATCTGATTTGCGACAATATCCTCGTTGGTGAACTGTGTGTGGATGAAGTTTACCCCATCGATCCACGTGAACGCTTGCATCAAATTTACGGTACAGAAGACCTTTCTCACCCGGGGGTAAATGCGACCCATAAACGACTCGGAAAATATGCTATCTGCGGTGATTATTCGATTAATTTAAGCAGTGTGCAATCCATACAATCGATGATTAAAGAAGCCAAAGAACAAATTGGGGCAACGCATGTAACCGCTTTGTTTATGGCGGCAAATCCACTTCATCGTGCCCATGAACGCCTTATTCGTCAAAGCTTAGAACGTACCGATTTAATCATTATTTTCCTCCTAAAACCCTACAATAATGCGGATCTCAAATACGATCTCCGCTACCAAACGCTGGAATTTTTTGTGGAGAACTATCTCCCTCAAAATCGTGTTGTCATCGTCCCTTTGGAGAGCAGCTATATTTTTGCCGGAAGTAATGAAGTCATCCTCGATGCTATCGTTGCCAAAAACTATGGGTGTAATCGTCTCATGATCGGCCAAAATCATGCCGGAATCGGGATGTATTACGACCACAATGCCAATAAATCGATTATCGATAGACTTGTCGGGATTGATATCGAAGTGGGGATTTCGAGTGAATACGTTTACTGTAATCAGTGTAAAACATTAGTGAGTATACAAACCTGTCCACACGGACACCATCACCACATCTCGTACCATTCCGAATCAATTTTAGAACTGATGCAACAAGGACTTCTTCCTCCAGCAGTGTTGGTACGTAAAGAGATATCATCTATGATTGTCGCGTCACTTTACCCGAACCGATTTAAAAATCTCGCGAAGCTCTATTATGACATCATGCCCGTCAACGGTCTCCTCGAAGAGCACACCGAAAAAGATTTTTACGTCGAACTTATGCGCTTATACCAAACTACCTCTTTAACGTAAGGCTCTTTATGAATTGGTTTTTTCTTACCGTCGGATACAGCGGACTTTCTCCCAAAGCACCCGGAACAATGGGAACCCTTGCATCCCTCCCATTAGGAGTGGCAATCCTCTTATATCTCGGTCCCCAAACCCTCTTCTTGGCTGCATTACTCATCACCCTCATCGCGATTAAAAGTATCAATGCCTATGAAGCTTCCTCTGGAAATCATGATGATCAGAGGATTGTTATCGATGAACTCGTCGGATTATGGTTCGCCCTCTCTATCGCTCCGGGGATCGGATTTGACATGGCGACACTGATGCAGTGGAATAACGGTATCGCGTTCCAAATAGTTCTTAGCTTTATCTTTTTTCGCATTTATGATATCAAAAAACCCTCAATTATCGGCCGAATCGATCGTGAAGCCAAAGGGGGATTGGGTGTGATGGGAGATGACATCATCGCCGGATTCGCCGCAGGTATCACTTCCGCAATACTCTGGCAGTTAGTTTTAAAATCAGGATTGCTTTCTATTTAAATCATCATCGGCTCATCAGTGGGTTCGATCTCTTCGAAATCCTCTACAATCTGATCAAGCATTTTTTGTGTCTTTTTAATTTTAGCGATATTCTCATCAAAGAGTGTTTTTGAGGCTGGAAACGCTTCAGAGAGCTCTTGATAGATCAAAATACGACCGCCGAAATGACGATTAAACTCATCAAACGCCGAGCGTAAATACCCTTTTGATGTCGTGTGACGAAAGAGTGCTTTGATCATTTTTTTACGCTCTTTGATCGGAATCGACTCATCGACTGCCTCGGCAACGCGCTTGATATCAAGGCGTGAAAAATAGACTCCGCTATGATAAGGGGCTAAGAGCTTATCGGAGAGTTCATCCACAAAACTCGGGACTGGTTCATCATCAGGATTATTCTCTTCTGTTGATGTATCACAGCTTCCGCTATCACATTTTCCCCGCACAAATTCATCAAATTCAGCCTTTAAATCGCTAAAATCGTTTGCTTTCATTTTATTCTCCTGTAGTTAAATCATAAAAATAGTGACACTGTGAGCGCATCGCGACATCATCCACAAAATCGTCTCGATCGGCATAGCGTTCTAATGCTCTCGGCATGATCAAATCACCGATCAATTTCCCCTCACGTATCATAATAGAGTCGCAATAGCCCCCCTCTAAAGCCTCACTAGAGGCTTCATCGACCAATGATAGTGCCTCTTCTTGGTACTCACTCCCTATTAGGGCACCGTTCAGTTTAGAACTGCGCATTTGGGATATTGTAAAGGTAACATCATCGCTACGTATATTCATCGGAATCATCATTGCGTCAATCCCGGTCTCTTTATAAAGCTTATTCAGAGTAACTGAGAAGCGACTGCTATGTGCATTTTCGGCAATATACCCATAAAGTTTCGTCATTACTGTAATTGAGTTATCGTTGTTCATCATTTATTCAATCCCCACAATTCTAAAGCTTCTTCCTCTTCGAGTTGACAACGACGGCAAATTTTTTCACCGCCTACTGAGCTAAAAAGAGCATCACACTCATCGCATCGACGCACCAAAAAGGTGATGAGATTTTGCACCTTTGGTTCAAACCACTCGGTGAGATTATACGAGGTTGAGACACTGATCGCATCACTTTCACAGACGTCATGGCACAAATGGCATTTGACACATAAAAACGGGTCAAAATCGATTCGAGAGTTGCGCATATCCGACGTTAGTGCCGCCGTAGGGCAAACACGATAACACATCTGACAGGCGGTGCATTTAGCCTCATCCATGATTTTCTGAGAGGTAAAAGAGATCATGGCTCCATCAACGACATGAAACTGCGATGGTTTATCTACCCGCTTCAATGCCGTAAAAAAGAGTTTTCGACGATCCGTAATCTTTTTCGTCCGTAGCTCTTGGGTATGAGAACTCTCTATCCTCATTTCGACAAATTCATCGGTCGTGCTTTGTACCTCTTTGTCAAAATCATGTTTGGCTTTCGCCATCCCACGCAGATGAAACGTTTTGAAAAAATCTCTCCGATCTTTATGCTCATCTACCTCGCTACTACGATAGCCGATATCTTCAGAGACAACGCGGCTCTCTACCTCTATCGCTTCGAGGAGATAATTTGCACTCTGGATTCTCTCCTCCATCACTTCTAGCACTTTGGTACCGATGTCACAACCACTGCAATGACCTATATCAAGAAGCAACCCTTTTTTAAGGCTGCACAATGATATCAAATGCTCACATGAAAGAGCAGCGATACAAGGGAGATTTTTTTGGCACGATACCAGATTCCCCTCTTCCGAGGCGAAGCTAAAGAAAAACTCCGTCGGATTAAAATCATCCAATACCAGCGCTTCACTCGGACATACGCTAACACACCCTGAACATCCGACACAGAGAGATTGGTTGATCGAGGGGAGGCGTCCGCCTAATGCAATGGCATTTGTAGGACAAACATCTGCACATAGCGAGCAGAGTGAGTTTACACTCAAGGCGCGGACGCATCGTGCGGGTGATAGCTCTAGTAGACTCACGCAGCTACCAGAGCACTCAATGTTTCGTTATCAGAGAGGATAAATTCCAATGCCATCTCAGCCGTATCATAATACAGAGGTGTACGGGATTCGTATTTCATGTTGATCAGATACATTGGTGCCCATTTCAACAAATGGGAGTTTAAAAAGTTATACTGAACATTGATCAATTCTTGTACTGCTTCATGATCGGCTTGTTCGAATGCTTTTACCTGTGCTTCACACAAATGGTGCATAAACTCCATTTCGATACCGATATGATCCGAAGAGACAACACGTGCTACTTCATAATCAACGAGAAAATCATACGCGCTATAGATGTCGGTAACGGGGTTAGCACCACCTGTCTCGATCATTTGGTCACTTCGTGTATAAAAAGTCTCATACGGGACCAAATGGAGCAAAGAGAGGTTCGTAAAATCAGGATTCAAATACTCTTCTAAAAGCTGTTGCGCTTCGATATTTTTACGAGGTTCCCAATCACGCCAATGGGGCATAAATTCTAAAACTGTTTCGTCATTTCGTAAAATTTCCAAACGCTCCACATCCAACTCTTGGAGTAATATTCGTGATAACAACGCGTATAAATTACTGCGTGCGATAATTTCATCCATAAAAATGACCTTTAATAAAGTAAACGTGATTGTAGCTTATACCGCTGAAAAGCGCATAAGAGGTGGAGATTATAAGGGGTGGATATCAAGCCTTACGACTTGATACTGACCTCATAAACCGATGGATCGAGATTGACCCATGGGCGTTTGATGTGGCGAGGACGACGAAGGGTTGAATTTGCATCCAATCCGCGAGTCAATGTATCTCTCCATGCTTGATAGACTTTAAAGTTATTATCGTAGTTTACGAAAATATCCCCGATTTTATCACCCGCCTGAGCCGGCTCTAGTAGAACTTTATGGTGCCAGCAGTGCATACCTGAAACCGGGTCTGGATGTGGAGCTGCAACGGCATTTTGCCATGAACCGCTCAAACCATCCCACCAGATATTGCCCGAATCTCGGTTGTAATCGGCAAAACGTTCTGTATGGAAGGGTTTGATCCCCTCAACATATTTGAGTTTACCTACTTTGCCATCCATTTGGATCTCAGCGACCGGAACACCGAAGCTATTAAGCCCCGTAGTCCCCTCATAATTATCGATAATGCTTTGTCCACCTGCTTTACCGACATTCGCCGGAGATTCAGCAAGGAACTCTTTGTTGTTCAAATCACGAGGAGCTACACCCGGTGCCACTTTTCCATCGCTAACGCCATTTGGAATCGTAACCGCATTGGTAAGTTTCCAGCGTCCGCCGTGGTGTGAACACGCGAGTGTACCCGGAAGAACACCCTCAGTAGGAACCGCCATTGCAACGAAATGTCCACCCTCTAACCCTGAAACGGTATCGACGATACGGACACGGATTGCATCACCGCGTTTGAATCCGAGACGCTGTGCATCTTTAGTCGAAATCCAGATTGGGTCATGGTTTTGGCTAATCTCCATAAGATGTTTCGAGTTTGCTGAACGGGTATGAATGTTATACGGCAAACGGAATACCGTATTGAGCGCAAATGAGTTCTCTTCCGTCATATATTTGTGGTTGACATGAGAAACCAAGTGAACGTACTCATTTTTCTCCTCATCATTACGCGGATAGAACGGCATAGCGTACTCTCTCCACTTCCAATCGGTCGCCCATTGAGTATAGAACTCTAATTTTTTGGTTAGAGTTGCAAATCCTTCCATTTTCTTACCGTCGATTTCGATACCGATTTTTTTCTCTTTGCCGTTGTGATCTTGTGCAGAGATAACACCGCCTGCACCGACACTCATTGTGTGTGCTGCAAATTTATGACCGTGTGAAACTACTTCACCGTCTTCAAATTTAAGTTCACGTTCTTGTGCGTTGAAGATTTTATCCTCTTCCATCCACACACCGTAATCACGGAGATACGAGTAAACCGGGAACTCTTCGTTCATATAACGTGGATCATTGGTTGCCGTCTCTTTGAGTTTTGGCAAGTTATCCCCGAACGCCGCATCGTACCACTCAGCGATGGTAACAGTTTTGCCCGGATGGCGCTTGGATTCCCACATTTTTCGGACACCGAGAGAACCGTCTGGATCGATATAATCGGTACACAATTGGAACCAGAACTCATTCTCTTCCCATACTTCACCAAGGCCTGCTTTAATGTGCGCTTCAAGAGTTGCACGAGCCGGATTTTTCGGTTTCCAACCCGATTTTTCCAATGCTACACGCAGTACCGGTTGACGGAAACTTGTCCATCGTGCCGGCATCGTTGCTTCAGAGTGTTGGTCATGACGCTCACCCGCAAGTCCGACAGGGAGAACATAGTCCATGTACCAGTTTGTCTCCGACCATACCGGCGAGAGATTCATGGTAAGTTCCATTTTTGACTCATCTTTGAGTACTTCGATCCAACGGAATCCGTCCGGATTAATCCACACCGGATTGTACATACGAGGAATCCATACCGCAAGTTTACTTGGTACTGTTAAGCCGCGATCATTCCATTTTTTCTGCCACGCCGTATCACTCAAAAGATGGGGGAGAAGATATGAAAGTTCATACGTTGACAACGGCCATTCCGGTGGCCATGTAAGCTCATTATAAGCTTGAACTTTCGGTACATCGGCACCGGAAATCCCTTGACCTACGGTAGAGCTACCCCCTTTACCGGAAACGGAAATAACGTGCCAGTGGTGGAAGAAGGTTCCTCCCTCAGTTCCGATAGCTCCGCGAAGACCGATACAGAAATAGGCCGCACGTCCACCCATCCATGCACCACGGTTACCCGCAGCCGCTGCACGCCAGATATACGTAGAGATCGCATCGCCAGCCCAAATAAACATCTCATAGAGTTTTTCAAGTTTATACGCCGGAACATGGGTCTCTTTTACCGCATAATCAAGGGTATAGGGAGCATACATGTCTTTGAGCAATTCCATATAACTTTCAAAACTGCGATCTGCTGGAAGCTTGGTGATTTGACCTTTTTCAAGCATAAAGTTAAGATGCTCAGAATCGTTCATCAACGTTTCCCAGTTGAACCATTTTTTGACAAACTTTTTGTCGGTCATATTTTCATTGAGAATACGGTTTGCCAAATAGAGATAAATTGCCGCTTCCGTCCCAGGCCATGCCGCAATCCACAAATCCGACATCCCCGCAGAGTTTGACATACGAGGGTCCATAACAACAAGTCTGGCACCTTTTTTACGGGCATCCGCAATAAAACTAGCCGATTGTTGAAAGTAGTGACCCGCGTCCGCTGCATGAGAAGAGTTCAAGAAAATTAATTTCGCATTTGCCCAGTCTGGACTGGTTCGGTCATCATTTGCTGTCCAAATCGTCGGAGTACGACCATTGGAAGAACAGATGTTGGTATGGGAGTTGTACGAGTCAAGACCTAATGTTTCCCAAATTTGTGGAACAAATCCATTCTCATTCGGGCGACCGACATGGTACATCACCGATTTTTTAGAGAGTAGATCCCCTTTTCGGATAGTATCGGCCATTTTTTTACCGATAGTGCTCATCGCCTCATCCCACGTTGTACGGATCCATTTTCCCTCACCACGCTTAGAGCCCGGTGCACGTTTCAATGGAAACGGGATACGATCCGGATCGTACATTTGCGATTGAACCGCGTACCCTTTGGCACAGTTACGACCGCGTGAGCCGGGGTGAAGCGGGTTACCCATATATTTTTTAACGGTAAAGGTCTTTTTGTCAATCCATGCCGTAAGTCCGCATGCCGCTTCACAGTTTGAACACGCTGTCGGAACAATCATAAAATCGTTGACGTAGATACCGTCTGGATTATTTTCACTTTGAACACCGTGACGATCGATACCGCCACGTTTCCAGTCTACCCCGCTAAGTTCTTGGAAGTGATTCCATTGATCTTGTGGAGGATAGAACGAAAGAGTATCCGGTGTATTGGTAAATTTGCTCTCTTTTACCGATTCAGCCGCCGCATCAACGGTAAAAACCCCTTTAGCGATTGCGGCACCCGCTACGGTGAGTGCGGTCCCTTTTAAAAATGTTCTTCTACTTTCTAAATACATCATAGTTAATCCTCTTTAGCTCATTGGTAACAATTGTGGAATAACGAGCCAAACGTGTTTGCTCACCCACAAGCCGATCAATGCTGATACCGCAGCAATTTTCAGCAAATAATACGATTGATTTTTGAGGCTTAGACATACTAAAGCCATTGGAACCAAGAATGCCATCACTTGACCGATCCAGAACATAACGGTGTATTCGCCGCCTTTGATGTAATGGAGAACCGCTGCAACCTCTTCAGCTTTCATAGGACCAAAAATGATCTCTGCCATATAAAGGATAAATGCCGCCGCAGCGCTAAGTCCCAAAACAATCGCCAAATCTTTTTTCACTGCGTCAGAGAATTTATTTCCGCCGAGGAGAATCATCGTAGCCGATCCCGCTAAAAGTGCCGCTAATATCATTTGCGCCGATTCTGTCGGCATTTGCCACAACTCACGCGCTGTTGATTGTGCCATAAGTCCCGCAGTATACAACGTTACCGGAATAGCTAAAAGTACGGTCCATCCGAGGAGCTTATCATACATCGCTTCATCTTTTTTCATATAGATGGAGTACGCCATTGCAAGGAGCAATCCTACGAAACCTGTTGCCATCCATGCACCGATCGTAATCGCCGATGTCAAATGTGGATAGAAGAAAATATGCCAGAAGCGGAACATTTGGTGCAAATCGATGACCGTAAAGAACAAGAAAATATGGATAAATACGATCGAAATCGCCACTACGGGAAAACGGATAAATCCGGTTTGCTCAGGGTGTTTTTTAAGCAAATAAAATCCGAGGAAAATAATCCCCGTACCGATACTTTTTGCCCACATGTTCATGGTAATAATCCAACCCCAAACGATTCCCGGAAGAGCAACGTCAAGAGTTACAACCGCGTTTGTTGCCGCTATTGTTTCGTGTACCATTAGTGCCCTCCTATAGGGAGATGTTTAAGATTATTGAAGAGATTGTGCCCCTCGCCTCTGAACGATGCTAGCGGGTTCAACGTTACGTTACCGCCACCGACGTAATAATGGTGAGGGAATGTACCTTTTTCCGGTTTACGCACTTGTACGTTCCCTTGATGAGATTGAATGTATTTACTGATGTTTGACATCGGATCATCCAAATCACCGAAAATATTCGCCTCTACCGGACACGCTACAACACATGATGGCATCATTGAACTGGCAACACGGTGTGCACAATAGGTACATTTATCAGCTGTTTGGGTTTGAGGATCGATGTAGATCGCACCGTATGGGCACGCCAGAACACACCCTGCACATCCGATACAGCGCTCTTTATCGATATTAACGATGCCATTTTCAAGATAGTGCAACGCACTAACCGGGCAAATACGTTCACACGGTGCATTGGCACAATGATTACAGCGAAGCGGTGTAAATGTCCGCTTGGTCTCTGGGAATGTTCCCACATCAACATATTTGACACGTAGACGCCATGTACTTAGTGGAACTTCGTTTTCCACCTTACATGCGATCTCACAGCCCTTACACCCCATACATAGGCGAAGGTCTACCAAGAAACCCAATTGCATATATTCTCCTTATTCCTAACTCACGTTGCTGCCATTCATGTCATAAGATACATGAATAATCTTTATTTGATGCCGTGATTACAGGCATTTGACGGCATTTCTGCTGGGTTGATAGTAGCTAAATAAGCTTTAACCGAAACTAAAAGCAAACCCGTTTTTGCTATAACTTTTTGATATGTAACCGTTTGGAAATGTTTCCCGCAAAGGGGAATGATAGAATGAGAAAGGTTTATTTATCTAATCTGCAGCGAACCGATGCTTCATGGGCACCAAGCCCTTCGGTATGGGCTATAAGTGCACACGCTTCACCAATCTCATTGATCGCTTGGCGTGAAAAAGAGATAATAGAGGATTTTTTCATAAAGTTCTCAACCCCAAGCGGTGAATAGAACTTCGCTGTCCCTCCGGTAGGGAGGGTGTGATTCGGTCCTGCAACGTAATCACCGATCGCTTCGGGAGTGTAGTGACCCAAGAATATCGCCCCTGCATGTTTGATCGAAGGGAGAAGTGCAAAAGGGTTGTCGGTCGCTACTTCGAGATGTTCAGGGGCGATCTCGTTCATCAGAGCTACCGCCTCTTCCATCGTCTCGGTTACGATAATCGCAGCACGCTCTTCAATCGATTTGCGGGCGATCTCTTCACGCGGAAGTTTTTTGAGCCAATTTTCAATCTCGACCGCACACGCATCCGCAAATTTTTGAGACGGTGTGATCAAAATAGAGCTTGCCATCTCATCGTGTTCCGCCTGAGAAAGCAAATCAATAGCAATATGTACAGGATTCGCCGAATCATCTGCGAGCACACCAATCTCACTCGGTCCTGCTATCATGTCGATATTAACCTCTCCGAATACCATTTTTTTAGCCGTTGCGACGAAAATATTTCCCGGTCCTGTGATAACATCCACTTTTGGGATCGTTTCTGTGCCATACGCCATCGCCGCAATCGCGCTCGCTCCTCCGACTTTAAACACTTCAGTTACACCGCACAAATGACACGCCGCCAGTAACAGTTCATTCGGCTCATTATCAGGAGTAGGTGTAGTAACCACAATGTGTTCGACCCCTGCGACTTGAGCGGGGATCACATTCATAAGCAAAGAACTAGGATAGGCCGCTTTTCCTCCGGGGATATAAAGACCCGCACGATCCACCGGAGTCACTTTTTGCCCTAAAATCGTTCCGTTTGCCTCGGTATCAAACCAGCTTTTCGGAAGCTGTTTTTCGTGATAAACGCGGATGCGGTCATACGCCAAATGCAATGATGCTTTGAGTGTCGGTTCGAGTGCATCATACGCACGTTTCATATCCGCCGTATCAATACGCAATTCTGCACCGGATGAGGGGTTCCATCGATCGAATTTCGAGATATGCCGTATCAATGCGGCATCATCATCAGCACGAATCTCATCGATAAGCCCTTTAACAATGGTGGATACATGTTCCATATCCATTTTTCCACGCCCTAAAAGCTCACTGAAAACAGATTTAAAATTGGGTTCATTGGTATGAATTAGGGTCATTAACTATCCTTTTACTTACTCGTTGTACTTTTTTTGAATTCTTGCTTAACGGTATCGAGTGCACCTACAAATTGCTCACTCTCAACAGCTCCCATGATAGGTTCATACATCGGTTCACCATCCGATTTTAAAAACCATGTTCCCGGTGTTCCTGGAACATTTAAATGGCGCGGAAAAATGGGATTTTCATCTATGTATACGATTGCACTGATAAAATCGGAATTGAGTTTTTGAACAACTTTTGGATTTTTCAACGTCGTACTTTCGAACTGAACACAAAAACGACAATGATGATTAGAAACAACAAACATCACCGGTTTCTTGAGCGCTTTTGCTTTAGTGATTGCGGTAGAATAATCTTTTTCCCACTTAATCTCAGCACTTAACACGATGCTTACACACATCAGTAGCATTAAAACTATTTTTTTCATCTCATTTCACCTTTTTTAAAATCTCTTTGGCGATGTCAGGAATATCTTTATTACTCACATCAATAACAATGTCCGCCACTTTCTTATACATAGCAGAGCGTTCATCATACAGTTTGATCGCTTTATCGATATCTTGAAACAAAGGGCGTTTGCGTAATTTTTTTGCAGCATCAGGATGAGCTAAAATGCGATTATGTATCGTCTCAAACGGAGCTGAAAGATAAATAACCGTACCGATTTTTTTCAAATTCGGTACTTTAAAAAAACCGCCTCCGGTAGAGATTAATGTTCCTCTGACCTCTTTTTGGAGCCACTGAGCAACTTTGCGTTCTAACTCACGAAAATACTCTTCGCCCTCTTCGGCAAAGATTTTTTTGATGCGGCGGTTTTCCATACTCTCGATGATATCATCTGTATCCAGAGCAACCAAATTGGATTGTTTCACAATCTCACGTGCTACCGAGCCTTTACCGACCCCCATAAAACCGATTAAGACAACGTTTTTCATAAATTCTCTGATGTTGGTTTATAATGGTGACATCATATCACGCGTTAACTTAGGAGACTTTCTTGATCACTCTAAACAACCTTTATCGCACTGAAACTCCAGTTTCCAACAGTGAAATCTTTACCCCTCTTTTTCAAAACAAAACACTCAAAATAGAATCAATCCGCTCATGGCTCAAAGCACCCGGAGAAATCTACGATCAGCAAGAAGATGAATGGGTAGTATTGTTAATCGGAGAAGCCTCGCTCGAAGTTAATGAGCAGAGGCTGACTCTGTCTGCAGGAGATTATTGTTTTATCCCTGCTCACACCAAGCATCAGGTTTTATCAACCTCTAGTGATGCCCTTTGGCTCGGAGTTTTTAGCTCTTGAATTCGTTAATACGAGCTGAAAGTGAGTTAGCAACTTCGAGCAATTGTTTTGAGTCACTTTCAATCTGTTCAACACTGTGACGATTTGATTCTGAGACATCATTAATCTGGGAAATTTTATCAATAATCCATTCGATATGACCCACCACTTCAACCGAGTCATTGTATGATCTCTCTGCTACCAAGACGGAGCGTTCCATCTCAGATGAGGTTGCCGATATTTTCTCTTCGACTTCGTTAGAGATAACGGTTAGATCATTCATGTTACGGGCATTTTCACCCATTCTATCACTCACATCATTAATCGCCTGAACGATAGTTCCGACACTGATTTCGATCTCAGTTAAACTTTTTTGGGTCCGTTCTGCCAGTTTTCGTACCTCATCGGCGACTACCGCAAACCCTCGTCCGTGTTCACCTGCACGCGCTGCTTCAATCGCTGCATTGAGCGCTAATAGGTTGGTTTGATCGGCAATATCTTTAATAACACCTAATACGCTTTTCACTTGATCTGCATCGTGACGGAGAGATACCAACTGCGAAGACATCTCATGTTCGTTTTCAATGTACCCTTCTACCTCGCCGACAAGACGGTACAAGGCATCTTTTGCCGTAACTAGCTCACCGTTTGCATTAGCAACATTACGTTGTGTCTGTTCTGATACCGAAATCGCTCCGGAAAGAATCTCTTTAATCGAATGACTTTTTTGTGTTGTTGCTTCGACGATGAGACGTTCTTGTTCTACTCCAGCTGAAATTGCACGCGTCGCATCGGTAATGGTCATCGCTATGGTCGAGTTTTGTTTTCCTAAATCTTTAACTTCATTGACCGTCTCTTGAACCATGGAGACAAAATTATTAACAGCCAATGCAGCTTGTGAGAACTCATCTTTTTTTGATACTTCAAGACGCTTGGTCAAATCTTTATCACCGCTTACCAGTGCACGGATTCTATTTCTAAGCCCCTCAAGCGGAATAAGCACTTCTCTTCCAAAAAAGATATTAAGTACACTGACAAAAACGACGACGACAACACTCAATGCAATCAACAAAATCGTTTCTGTTTTACTGATCTCATCGTCATTTTTTTCTAACGAAATCACTAAATCCATAACACCTAAAATATCTCCTGTTTGCACATTACCATGACAAGAAAGACATCGTTCCTCAGCAATGAGCGGTTGCAATAAACGTATTGTGTGCGTTCCATTAGTATTTTCAATCACTTTAGGCATTTTATTTTTAAAAATTTCACGAATCAGCGGTTCTTCGGTAAATTTGGATTCAGGTGAGAGCAAATCGATTACCGCTTGTGATTTTTCTACTTTTAACGCTTCAATGCCATCTATTTTTTGCGCATTGGCTATCGCTTCGGCGACAACTGCCGGATCACCCGCCAACATACTTCCTGAGAGGGTTTGAAAAATGGATTGGCTCAACATATTAAGAGAACGTTTTGCCGTCTCATTCGAAAAATCATGAAAATTGGTCGTTAGGTACCAATATATTGTCCCTAAACCTAAAAAGCTAAAGAGCAATGTTGTAAAAATAATTTTTGATTTAACCGTATCAAACATCTATATACTCCGTCGTTATAATCTGTGGATTTATTGTACCGTATATCGGTCACCTTTGCGAGGATTTGTGACAATTCCTTGCAGCGTTTCCATTTTAATCGGCAAATTCATCGGTCGGCGCATTGAAATCGGATCGACTTTACTCACACTAAAATGTAAATGGGGGCCACTGCTATACCCTGTATTACCCGAATAGCCGATAAGATCACCTTTTAGAACCTTTTGTCCAATCACCGCAATCGCACCGCCTTGTTTCAAATGGTAATAATTTCCCATCGTCCCATCACTGTGTTCAAGAATAACATAGTTGGCATATTTACGATATTCGGGACTCCCCCCTCCGACATTATTAGATCCTTCTGAGCCTACGACGATCCCCTCACGCGCTGCATATATCGGTGTACCGACAGGAATCGGAAAATCAACCGCATAGGCGGACAATCCTTTATGCGAGGTATCTCCATAATATCCTTGAGAAACACGTACATTAGCCCCTCTGAGAAAAGGGAGACGATAGAGGTAGTCATCTTGGTGCTTTGCAAATGCCGACCCTCTTACCCACCCATAAGACGATCGATAATCAACACCCGATACTGACGACATTCGAGAAAGTTCTAACACTCTCTTTTTGCTTCTTCCCGGAACTTCAATAAATAAAGGAAGTCGGCTCGAAGCCTTTAAATTACTCAATGATTCAAAATCGATACTCATTGTCACGGTATAAGGATTTAGATTTTCGGCTTCAAACTCAAATCCTCCGGCTCCGTTACGCTCAGCACTTAGGATGACGCTGTTACGTGAACCAATTTGTGCCATTTTTTTAACTGCAGAAACTTCGGAGCGTTTCAAAATGCGTAAATGCTCTTCATAGGCTTGTTCTTGTTCAATCGCCACCTGAATACTTTTTTGCTCTAATACTTGTTCGTCACATAACACTTCAATACTTTTTATCGATTGATGAGGATAATTTTCGCGATAAAAAGCAATTACCTCTGCACGGACACGGGGATGATGCAGAGGATCGAGTTGAACTGAAATCAAATCTTCAAAGCTTTTTTTATCGCTTTTGGCTATCGCCGTATTTAAAGATTTACGATACAGTGTATCTATTGATTCTTTCGTTTGCGAGAGAAGTCGTAACTCTTTAAGGTAACTACTCAATAATTCTTTATCGACCTCTTTTCCACTGTTTAGCTCTTTTCCGACGCTTAACGTTCCTTCCACACTATTCAAAAAACTTTTCAATAAAACTTGATTTGAAGCCATAGCCTGCGTGCGGCTTAACCTTTCAACGGGAATAATACTTTTTTGCAGTGGTTCCGCTAATGTCCCAAATAATAAGGGGGTCGACGTAGCTAAAAGTGAGTGTGTAAGAAAAAAAAGGAAGAAACCTAAACGCCTCAACATCAACTCCGTTTTTTTTTAATTCTATCATTATTGCTCTAAGAGTATAATATCGTCAATTTTAACTGTGGGGTAAAGAATGTCCAAACGTATTTTAGAAGAGATGAAACCCGGTGTCATATTTGGTGATGATGTTCAAAAACTATTTGAGATTGCCAAAGCGGAAGGTTTTGCATTGCCAGCCGTCAATGTTGTCGGAACAGATTCTATCAATGCTGTCCTTGAAGCTGCTAAATTGGTTAATTCTCCCGTAATTATTCAGTTTTCAAACGGTGGTGCCAGCTACTATGCAGGTAAAGGGTTAAGCAACGAAAATGAAAAAGCCGCCATTGCCGGAGCAATCAGTGGAGCGATTCATACCCACATGATGGCAGAAGCCTACGGTCTCCCTGTTATTTTGCATACTGACCATGCGGCGCGCCACCTTCTTCCATGGATTGATGCTCTGCTTGATGCAGGTGAAAAACATTTTGCACAGCACGGTAAACCCCTCTTTAGTTCGCACATGCTCGACCTCTCAGAAGAGTCGTTGGAAGAAAACGTGGCAACCTGCGTTGAGTACATGAAGCGTATGGACAAAATAGGGATGACACTTGAAATCGAACTTGGTGTCACAGGAGGAGAAGAAGACGGTGTGGATAATACCAATATCGATAACGCGCTACTCTATACACAGCCTGAAGATGTAGCTTACGCGTATGAAAGATTGAGTGCAGTGAGTAAAAACTTTACCATTGCCGCATCCTTTGGAAATGTTCATGGTGTTTACAAACCTGGCAACGTTGTCCTCACTCCGATTATTCTCGATAATTCTCAAAAATACATCAAAGAGAAATTTGCTACCGTCTCCGACAAACCGGTCAACTTTGTTTTCCACGGCGGTTCAGGTTCAACTCTCGAAGAGATCCGTGAAGCAATCAGCTATGGTGTTATCAAAATGAATATCGACACTGATACACAATGGGCAACATGGGAAGGGGTAAAAGATTACTATGAAAAATACAAAGATTACCTACAAGGACAAATCGGAAATCCAGAGGGTGAAGAGAAACCAAATAAAAAATACTACGATCCACGCAAATGGCTCCAAGCCGGACAAAAAACATTGGTGAATCGAGTAAAAGTAGCGTTCAATGATCTAAACGCGATCGATAGAAACTAACGCTGGGGATTAATGCATACTATCCATGGCACTCATCAGCTCATGCATTTGTGTGTCGAGATTTGTAACATAGTGAGTTAATAAGTTCATCTCTTTCATATTTTTGTTGAGTATGTCACTATTGTCACTAATCGCTTGGATAAGTACATTGATGGTGGCGGAACTCTCGGCTAAACTTTTTTGTGTTCTCTCGGCGAGCTTACGTACTTCATCAGCAACGACCGCAAATCCCCTACCGTGTTCACCTGCACGTGCTGCTTCGATCGCGGCGTTGAGTGCGAGGAGATTAGTTTGTTCGGCAATATCACCGATGGTGACTAAAATCTCTTTTGTTTCTCGTGCGTTCCCGACCAAAGTTAGTAAATTATCCGCGAGATGATGCTCTTCATCAGCAACATTTTGAATCTTGTAAACCGTCGATTCGATCATTTTGTTGAGTTCGACGAATTTGGTATCACGCATCACTTTAAACTCTTGCGTTTTATTATTTAACCTCTGAGTCGATTCGTTACTTTGCTGTTGCATTGCGTATAAGGCATTTCCGAGTTCATTGACCTCTTCGAGTAGAACTCCCATTTTTCCCTCTACTGCAATATTGGCTCGTGTTTCGTAATTACCGTTTGTAAGCTCTTTTAACACACTCATCATATCATCGATGCTCGATTCGATTGAATCAAGCATCGTATTCATCGTCTTTTTTAATAAATGGATATGGGGAGTTTTGGAATTCGTTATAACACGATTATCATAATATCCCCGCTTTACCTTATCCGCGAGCAACACCATCTCTCCCGCAACTTTTGTGTCAGTTATTAACGCACTCTCATGTGTTTGTATGATGGTGTTTAATTGTCCATCAGTACTGTATTTATCTGCATCAGTGAGGGGGACTTTAGTCCGTTTGTTCTCGATCAGCTCTCTAAACGCATCTAAGCGATTTCTAATATAGGTTTCATCTTGCGGTATTTTACGGTTAATCATCCATAGACTTGTTACTGTGAGCAGTACTGTAATCGCCATCCCCCCTAATGTACTATTTGTCATACTCCAAAAGATTAGTGCAAAAATAGACAATAATATTAACACGGCTGATTCTGTATATCGTTTCATAAATTACCTTTTGATTAATACATTGTTTGATAGAGTTCTGAAGCATTGTTGATCTCTTCCCTGCTCGGTCTTCTCCGGCACGAGATGTATGTTAGTTCATTATTGTTACCACTGCGTATCGCATATACCATCGCAAACACCCAATAGAAATCACCATTTTTAGTGCGGTTTTTCACATATCCGCTCCATGTTTCACCCCGTTTGATGGTTTCCCATAAATCTTTAAATGCAGTTTTTGGCATATCGGGATGACGTACTATACTATGCGGTTGAGCGATAAGTTCGTCTAGAGAATAACCGGCAACTTTACAAAAATCATCGTTCGCAAAAAGTATTATCCCTTGTTCATCAGTCTCAGATACTAAAAAGTCACTTTCGTGCAGTAGATATTCTTGGTTCATGTTTATCTTTCGTAAATTATTGGGCGCATCATACTGTTTTCATAGACTCGATAAGGTCATAATATACTATAGATATATGACTAATATATGACTTTTTATATGGGTTTTAGCTCTGATACATTTAGCGGGAACGATGGAAAAATAAGCTTTATACTTTAAAACGTATACTTTGTGCTGTGATATATTCAATAATAAATATTTTTGATAATGCTTCATAACATAAACACCGATAGACGTGACCATTTTATGACTGTTTTGATGGTAAAATATGACTATATTATGGAACGAAAAAAAACAATACAATATATTAAGTGTACTAAGCGCAAAACAAGGATGATATTAATGATACAGAATATGTTCATACTCAAAGAAAAAAGTGTCCTTTTCGCTGAAGATGATACGATAAGCCGAATCCAAATGACAGAAATCTTAGAGATGATCTTTGGAACAGTATATACAGCTTCTGATGGTGACGAGGCTTATAGCATATACGAAGACGAAACACCCGATATTCTCATTAGCGATATCAAAATGCCTAAACAAGATGGTTTGAGTCTAATCCGAAGAATTCGTCAAAATGACTACACTATCCCGATTATTTTACTCACCAGTTTTGCCGAACAGGAGTTGCTTTACAGTGCCGCAAATCTATCCATTGATGGATATTTGGTCAAACCGGTAGAACTTGAAAAATTAACCTCTACCATATGCACAGCAATTCAAAGGACACATAAAACAGGTGGATTAATTGTTCTTGGTAAAAATCTCTATTATAACTCTGCAACACAAGAGCTTTACAAGCGTGGTAAAATCGTTCCGCTAGGGGTTAAAGAACAAGAGTTTCTCTCGCTTCTGATGAAAAATCGTTATAAAACTGTCACCAAAGATGAAATAGGCAAATCTCTCTGGCCACTCGATTCTATCTGTGAATCTGCCATTAAAAATATCGTTTTACGTCTTCGTAAAAAACTGGGGATTGATATTATTATCTCTGTTCGAGGAATTGGGTATCGTCTCGATACACGTGAAAGTGCACGCTAAAAATGGTGCTTTATACTTTATTGGCGATTACCTCTTGTATGAGTATTTTTCTTGCGTACAAAGTAAAATCCCTGCAAAAAGAGCGTGATGCTCTCCTCAATGAAACCAAAGAAGAGGCTAAAATCCTCTTTCTAAAATCGCGCTACACTTCGATGGGGGAGACGGTAGGGGATATCGCCCATCAGTGGAAACAGCCGCTTAATGCCATCAGTGCAATTCAAAACTCTATCAAAGCCTCCCTCATTTTTCAAGGTGAAATCTCCAAAGAGAAACTTTTAAACTCGGTTGAAACCAGCTTTAAACTGCTACAGCATTTGGCTGAAACCATCGATACGTTTTACAGCTTTTTGTCACAGCGAAATAATGCGACTATGCGTTTCTCCATTGCCGATGAGTTGGACAAAGTTCGCAAAATCACCGAATATTCGTTTGAAAATAGCAATATTACCCTGAATTTTGATTTGGAGATCAATCCGACGATTCATGGAAATGCTAACGAGTTTACCCACTCGATGCTCAACCTCATCCTCAACGCCAAAGATGCGTTTGACAATTCTTCGATCGAAACTCCCACCATTACCGTCCATGTAAGTGAGAAAAATCAAACCTGTATACTCACCGTCTCCGATAATGCCGGAGGTATCCGTCTAAAACCGATCGATATGGTTTTTGATCTGCACATTACGACCAAAGAATCGGGTTCGGGTCTGGGACTTTTTATGACCAAAAAAATCATAGAGCAGCGATTCGGCGGAAAAATATCGGTTAACAATAAAAATGGGGGAGCCTGTTTTACCATCGAGATACCCTATTCCGAATACGGAGATCATTATAGTGATATTGTAACTCTCGATGAAAAGCTCTCTTTGAATCGGATCAATCAGCTCTCCCGAAAAGTTATCGAACTTGAAGAGATTGAAAAAGCTCTCAAAAAATGGGCCGATATCTTTAAAATGGCACATTGGGGGATCGCAATGCATGTTGGAACAAGTAATACGTTTGAACTTACCAATGCCGCATTTCATAATTTATACGGGTATACAAAGCAAGAACTTAGTCACATCAGCGTTCCTGACCTTTTTAGCACCGATTCTCTCAAAATATTCCCAATCATTCAAAAAGAGGCTTTTGACAAAGGATATATAGCTTTTGAAGCGGTACACAAACGTAAAGACGGTACGACGTTTCCCGTCTCGGTAGAGCTCATTGTAATCAAAGACGATGAGGGGGACATACTCTATCATATCGCAAATGTTTGGGATTTAACCGAGAAAAAAGTGGCCGAAGAACGGCTACAGCTGAAAAAATTCGCCCTCGAACATATCGCCGAAGCCGTATTTATGACGGATGAAGAGGGGATGATGACGTTCGTTAACACCTCAGCATGCAATAAACTTGGTTATACGCGTGAAGAGCTGCTCACCATGGGGGTCTCAGATATCGATCCTGATTGGTCACAAGAGCGATACAAAGAGTCATTAGAGCATCTCAAAAGAGAGAAATCCCTTTTGATTGAAACCCGACACCGCCATAAAGATGGGTCGATCTTCCCAGCAGAGGTTAATGCCAATTTTTTCATATATAAAGGGCACAGCTATAGCCTCAACATTTCCCGTAACATCACCGAACGTAAAAAAGCTGAAGAAGCAATCCGAAATCTCAATCTATCACTTGAAAAACGGGTAAATGAACGTACGGAAGAACTCCAAAATGCACTTGAGTTTATCGAAGGTATTATCGGAGCCATCCCTGATCTGCTGTTCGAAATTGCACCCGATGGGACCTACGTCGGTATATGGGCACAGGATGAAGCAATGCTGGCAGCCCAAAAAGAGATACTTCTTGGAAAAAAATTCCAAGAAATACTTCCGCCGGACGTCGTCATCATCTCATTTCAAGCGATGAGGGAGGTGGATGAAAAAGGATTCTCTCTAGGCAAAACCTACAGTCTCAATCTTTCTGAGGGGAAACGGTGGTTTGAACTCTCCGTATCCAAGAAAAAAACAAGCGGTAACTACATTGCCCTCTCCCGTGATATCACCGAGCGCAAAAAAATCGAAGAGCAACTAACGCAAAGCGAAAAAAGTCTCAATGAGGCGCAAAAAATTGCTAAAATTGGCAGTTGGGAATTAGAACTTCCAAGTCAAAAACTGACATGGTCGAATGAGACATATCGGATATTTGAGATTGACCCAGAACAAAAAGGTGAGTTGCATACAATATTTTATGATTCTGTCCATCCTGATGATAGGGAAATCGTGAATAAAGTATTTGAGGAATCGCTAAAAACAAAACTGCCATTCGAAATCATCCATAGGATAGTGATCGACGGTCGCATCAAATATGTTTTAGAGAGTTGTGAAACTCAATATGATGCGGATGGAAATCCTGTGTTGTCTATCGGTACAGTACAAGACATTACTGAACGAAGACAAAAAGAAGAAATGATCAAAGAACTTAATGCTACGCTTGAACAAAAAGTTAAGGAGCGGACATTACAACTTTAACAAGCTTTGGAATGGAGCGAATAAGTTTATTAGTGTCATAGTTATTTCTCATGTTATCTACTTTTCCTCTGTATTTAACTCTCCTTTTGTCTACACCTTTTTTTAGCACATTTCGGTCTCAATTATTGCAAAAATACGTGACTGATATGTGACCTAAATGTTGTTAATATAAGATAGAGTTTAGTATGAGGAACGGTTTGTATGGTTGAAGAATTTATCATTAACTCAAATATAGGTTCTGCATGTCTGTAATGGAACCGCATACCGAAAAATTAAAATACATTTTCGATAATGCCAGAGTCGGTATCGCGATCTGTAACGCTGAAGATAATAAACTTGAGATGGTTAATCCTGCTTTTGCCGCCATTCATGGTTATGAGCCTCATGAGCTGATCGGAGCCTCTCCTGGGGAAGTGTTTGCCCCCGAATGTATGATCCGTCTTGAAGCGCATGAACAATCACTATCCTGCGCTATCAACGATGTTTCGTTCGAAACTACCCACATCCGAAAAGATGGATCCCCCGTCCCCGTCTCGGTTCATATCACCGTCATCACAGATGAAAACGGGGTTATCAAACAACGGATTGCTAATATCATCGATATTTCCAATCGTAAACACATAGAGTCTGCATTAGCATCACGAGAGAGGGAATTTCGCTCTTTAGCCGATTCATCTCCTGGTATGATGGGGAGCTTCTATCTCCGCCCCGATGGTTCTACCTGTATGCCGTATGTTTCGCCGAACATTGTTGATTTATTCGGATTAACCCCAGAGAATGTAGCAAACGACACCAGCGCGCTTGCTAAACTTCACCATCCTGATGATAATGATCGGATATTCGAAACCATTGCCGAATCGGCTAGAACGATGAGCGTTTGGCACGAAGAGTTTCGTATCATCCATCCAACCAAGGGAGAGCGATGGATGGAGAGCAATACGATGCCGCAATCCCATCCACAAGGTGGTATCATTTGGTACGGATATATTCACGACATCACAGAACGAAAACAAGCAGAACAACGATTACAGCAAGCGATGGAATTTAACGAAGAGATTATCAATACGATCCCTGATTTGCTCTTCGAATTAGACTCAGAGGGAACCTACCTCAACATTTGGGCGCAGGATGAGAAACTCCTTGCAGAGCAAAAAGCGCTTCTGATCGGCAAAAATATCCGTGATATATTACCCACTGATACAGTAGAAATCTGCTATAAAACCATCCGAGAAGTGGATGTTATGGGTCACTCTCTAGGAAACATGATATATATCGACTTGCCTGAGGGGAGAAAATACTTCGAACTCTCCGCCTCTATAAGAAAATCTAGTGGTACCTATATCATCCTTTCGCGTGATATTAGTGAGCGTAAACGAATGGAATCCAAATTAGCATCACGAGAGCAGGAGTTTCGTTCTTTGGCTGAAAATTCTCCCGATCATATTATCCGCTATGATCGTGATTTACGGATTCTATACCTTAATCCAAAGCTTGAATCATTTCTTGGCATCTCTTCTGAACATCTAATTGGGGAAAAAATTACAGAAGCCTTTAAAAATGATCATTATGTCGAATTGGCAAAAACGATACAAGAAGTTTTGGTCGACGGTAATCCAAAAACTTTTGATATGATCTTTCCTCCTACAAATGATAGAGGTGAAGTGTTTCATCACATGCGCATCATACCCGAAAAAGACGCGTCAGGTCACATTAGGAGTATGCTTTTGATCGGCTTCGATATCACCGATCGAAAAAAAATGGAATCTGAAATTAAAAAACAAAAAGATTTCCAAAATACCCTATTACTCAGTATCGCTGAAGCAGGACTCGGGATACATGTCATCGAAGATGGAAAATATGTCTATACAAATGATATAGAAAAAGCAAAACAATACGGCTATGATGAAACGATTATGGATGTTAAACCTAATTTTCTAGAGACGATCCATCCTGATGATCGAGCAAAAGCACTCGATATGTACACACGTCGCATTCGAGGAGAAGATGTTCCCAGCACCTACGAATTAGGGGTTATTCAAACGGACGGAACGAGAAGAGAACACAGTGTTTCGGTGATTGTCATCCCTAATACCGATCCTATCCAAACTATTGTGGTGACACAGGATATTACCGAGCGTAAAGAGAACGAACAAAAAATCTACCATATGGCGCACCACGATGCTCTTACAGGGTTGCCAAACCGTACCCTTGCTAAAATAAGAGCTGAGCAGATAATGGCTCAATCCAAACGTTACGGAACTAAAGTAGCTTTTCTCTTCATCGATTTAGATGGGTTCAAAGAGATTAACGATACATTGGGGCATTCTGTAGGAGATATGATGCTCAAAACCATAGCATCACGTCTAAAAAAATTTATTCGTGAAAGCGATAATATTAGTCGTCAGGGGGGAGATGAGTTTTTATTGATCCTATCAGACGTTCAAGCAAACAATGATATCGCTTTGATAGCTAAAAAGATTTTAATAAAGTTAGAAAAACCGTTTGTGATCAATTCCAATACCTTATCCGTATCAGGCTCTATAGGGATAGCTACTTACCCAGATCACGGTGATACATTTGAAACATTGTTCCAAAGTGCCGATACCGCAATGTACAAAGCCAAAGAGTCAGGGAAAAATAGCTATCATTTTTATACCCAACAAATGACTCATCACATGATAGGACAATTTAAAATCCAGAGTGACCTCAAAGCAGCATTGGAAAAAGATGAATTAATCCTCCACTATCAACCTCAAATCGATTTAGCAACAAACGCCATTACGGGGGTTGAAGCTCTAATACGGTGGCGCCATCCGATGTTGGGGATGATGCCTCCAATGAGTTTTATTCCTATTGCTGAGAGCAGTGGATTGATCGTCCAAATCGGTCAATGGGTCATCGAAGAATCATGTCGACAAGTTGCCCTTTGGCATACAAAAGGGATAGAGATTGGCGTCGCGGTCAACATCTCTGCCATGCAGTTCAAACGGGGAAATCTCGAAGAGATAGTGAAAAATGCTATCCGCTCTTCTCAAATCAATCCGGATCGTCTCGAACTCGAACTCACCGAGTCGATCATCATGCACGATGCTGACAACACCCTCCAGTCAGTTCGTAATCTAAAAGCACTGGGAGTACAGCTCTCAATCGATGATTTCGGCACTGGATATTCGAGCCTATCCTACCTCAAACGGTTCGCAGTCGATAAACTAAAAATTGATCAATCGTTTGTCCGCGACATCCTCCAAGATCGTGATGATGCGGCAATCGTTAAAACCATCATTCAAATGGCGAAAAATCTTAACCTAAAAACCATCGCCGAGGGGGTTGAAAATGCTCAAGTGCTTTCTGTGATCGAGACCTATGGATGCGATGAAGTGCAAGGGTACCATTTCGCTAAACCGATGGAAGCATCAGCTTTTGAAAGCTTTTACAAATCATTTTAATGCACGATTTAGACTCCCGCACATAGACGGGAATGAGTAAAGAGATAATTATTTAGTGTAAGTGATTTTTGCTTTTTCACGAAGTGAAGACATTTTTTTCTCCATCGTTGCTTTAAACTTATCCATTTTTAAACGCTGTTCGATAAAGTTTTTTACTTCTTCAAAACTCAACTTTTTCGCTACTTTTTTATCTTCAACATAAATAACATGATATCCGAACTGGCTTTGAACAGGAGCTGTAGAGATAGTCCCTTCTTTCATCGCGAATGCTGCGTCATTGAATGACGGTACCATCTGTCCACGTGGGAAATAACCTAAATCTCCACCTTTAGCTGCACTTGGTCCGGTTGATTTTGATTTTGCCTGAGTAATAAACTCATTTTTTAGTTTCTCACCGCTTAGTGCTTTCATACTTCGGATAACCGCTTGCGCTTCAGCCTCTGTTTTCACCAAAATATGGCGTGCACGGATTTTCTCTTTATCAACAAATTCATCAGGATTAGCATCGAAATAAGATTTAACTTCTCTAGCGTCTACTTTGATTGCTTCAAACTGCTCTTGCTCCCATACTTTGGCTGCAAGTTGAATTTTGAGACGATCCACAAGTTTTTCAAGTTCTTGTTTATACTCTTTTGATTCAAGCACACCGGTTCGTTTTGCATCATCGAAAACGAGTTCTTGTGCAATCATCCCCTCTATAATGCGTTGACGTAATTCATTTTGTTTATCAGCGGGCAATGAGTCAAAACGACCTTGTGTCCCTTCCATTAATACTTTATTGACCTCTTCAGAGGTAATTTCATCTCCATTGACTGTTACTAAAACAGTCGCTGATGCACATTGTGCACTCAACAATACTCCCAAAATCCAAGCGCTGTAATATCGCTTCATTGCTATCCTTGTATGTTCCCTTTTTTTACCAAGGGATTTGATTTCGGCATTATAATACATTTGCAAGTATAGTACGCAAAAAATAATCAATATTAAACGATGTTACTTTGTCGTTTCTGCTGTGCAATTTTTAAATATCGATCGATTGTCTGTAACAGGAAATGTTTATCGATAGGTTTTGCCAAATGGGCATCCAAACCAGCGGCAACAATCCGTTCGCGATCGCCGATCAATGCATGTGCCGTCAAGGCAATCACAGGGACGAAACCTCTGTTATCACGCTTGTCAATCTCTTTAATCAATCGATTTGCCATCAATCCGTCCATAACCGGCATATCAATATCCATCAAAACCAAATCAAAATGATCTTTCAAATACACATCAACTGCTTTTTGACCATTATCTACCGCGACAACGCGGAAATGTTCTTGTAGTAAAATCGTCTCAAGCAGTTTTAGATTAATAAGATTATCTTCAGCCACTAAGATTTTAATATTTTCTGCACGTGGGATACTTTGTGCTTCTAAAGAGTTCGAAACATACTCTTTTGGCATCGTTTTCCAGATAACAGCCAAGGTTTTATGAAGCGAACTTGGTAAAATCGGCAACGTTACAATCGACGAGACGGTGTCGATAATAGAATCGGCTTTTTCCCCATAATCGAGTTTCATTAGTGGTACTATCCCCAAATTTGGATACGTAGACTTAATGGCATCGATTTGGGCTTTTGGAATATGCGGTAGGTCGATAAACAGAATATCACTCTCAGATAATGTCGTATTAATGAAATCGTGTACGCTTTTCGTCTCAACATGAAAAAGTTCAAGATATTTATAAAGTAAAGCACCTTGAGGAGAAAGTTGATGTTCCGGAGCATAAATCGCCGCACGGGTCCCTTCGACAAAATCAAAGATTCCCTCTTCATTGATCTGATGCATGACACGGAAAGAAAAACGTGACCCTTTACCATTTTCTGATGCAAGCATTAAATGAGAATCCATCATATCTACGTATTTATGACTTAAACTCAAACCGATTCCCAGTCCATCTTTACCGCGTCGCTGATTATCCCAAGCTGAAGCAAACGGACGGAGAAGCGTTTTGATTTTTTCCTGCTCAATACCACACCCCGTATCACTCACGGCATATTCGACTTCGACGAAATTCCCTTCTTCTTGAACGATAAGAATCTCAACAAGAACACGCCCGCCCTCTTCGGTAAATTTAACACCGTTTTGGATCAGATTACGCATAATAGCAAGAAGTTTATCTTGATCACCAATCATCGTTTTTGGCAAATGCGGATCAATTAAGAACATCAGCCCAATCTCTTTGGAAAGTGCTAAATCACAAAATTGCTGCGAAAAATTCTCAAATACTTCTAAAGGATTAAACAAAGTAGGATTCGTATGGACACTTCCGCTTTCAACCTGCATCAGTTCTAAAAGATTTTCAATATTACGCATCATGGATTGGGCGCTTCGACTGCTCATCTGCACGTATTCTTGTTGCCATGAACTCAAAGGAGAGCTTTTAAGCAAATCACTAAATCCGATAATCGCATTCATCGGAGTACGGAATTCATGGGAAATATTGGTTAAAAATTTATTTTTGAACTGATCAAAATAACGTTCAGCCGCGCGCGCACGTTCAATGATCGACACATCTCGGAATACCACACCAACAACAGGATAAGCTTCTAATACAAACACTTCCGATTTCACCGAAACATCATAATTTGTATCTTCAGTATGGATTTTCCCGCGATAATCCCCTGATTTTGAAAGAAGGTAGGAGATATCTACCCCCTGCGGAAAAAACCAATCGTTCAAAGGGGGGATATCATCCAAGTGTTCAACGTGCAAAAGCTCCATTAGCAGCTCATTGCATCCAATGAACGTTCCGGCTAAATCGGTGTAAACCATCGGATCAGAATGTAAATGGGCACAAGAGGTGAGTAAGCCGATTAAAGAAGGGTAATCATTTTCAAAACTTTCTCTGTAAATCATTATTATTCCTTATACTTTTACATGTAAGTATTTGTGAAGAACATACTCCAATTTTTCACGCGTAAGTGGTTTTGATAGATAATCATCCAAACCACGTCCTAAGATATACTCCCGATCACCTTCCATCGCCAAAGCCGTCAACGCGATAATCGGCATACGTCCTACACGAGTAGGTCCCTCTTCTGCTTTGATCTCCTGCGTTGCTAAGATTCCATCTTTAATCGGCATATCGATATCCATAAAGACAATGTCAAATGTTTTCTCTCGGCATGTTTCTACCGCTTCATCCCCATTCGAAACTGCAATAACATTGATCCCATATTCTTTAAGTAAAAGCTTGATCAAACGTTGATTGATGAGATTATCCTCAACAACCAATGCACTTATTCCCCGTTGAATTTGAGGAATCGTTATCGGTATCTCTTTTACAATACCAAATACCTCAATCAAATGCTCCAATAAAGAAGTAGGTAAAAGCGGTTTAGACAAAGAGAGATCAACGACATGGAGCATTTTTGCTTGCAGTCGTTCATGTTCTTCCAGTAATAGAACCGTTTTGCACTCCCGCTTTAATCGTGCGAGGTTTATCGCCCAATCGCTTTTTTCTTGTGACCCGATCAAATAAACCACTTCGGTATCGTTAAAAATAGTCTCATCGATCACTTGTGCTTTGGTAACACTGACTCCAAAACTACGTAAATAGTTGGTCAAATGGTTGGCATCATCTAGCTTTTTCTCATCTACAAGCACTACTTTAACATTATGGGCATTAATCATCTGCATTGCATGATCAGATGAACCCTCCAATGTCAATGCGAAACTAAAAGAAGAACCTTTCCCTTCATCACTGGTAATTTTAAGTTCTCCACCCATTAATGAAATCAAACCGTGAGAAAGACTGAGCCCAACCCCCAAACGGTTATCCGCATGATCACCGGAAACAAAAGGTCTGGTGATATAGCTCAATTCTGATTTGCTAATCCCTTTTCCTGTATCTTTGACGCTAAACCCTATATTACATGTTCCAGTCGTATTGCGTTTCAAAAGTTTTACTTCAATCGTTATTCGTCCGCCCGAATGGGTAAATTTAAGAGCATTGCTAAAAAGATTATTGATCACTTGCTTAATTTTACGAATATCACCAGTAATATATGTAGGGAGTTTCGGATCAATAAAACATAAAATCCCTACCCCTTTATCAATTCCCATAGAGGCTGAACTGCGAGCTAACTCTTCCATTTCGGCAACAATATTAAATTCGCTTTTACTGATGCTTAATCGACCGTTTTGCATTTGAGCTAAATCCAGAAGATTTTCAATATTAGACATTAGATTACGTGCAGAACCTTGGACAGAATGGATGTATTCTAGCTGTGTATCATTTGGAGATGTTTTGGAGAGGAGTTCGATAAAGCCCAAGATACCATTCATCGGGGTGCGAAATTCATGTCCGATGTTGGCTAAAAATTTACTTTTTAGCTGTTCGACTTTAACCACTTCTGCTTTAAGATCTACCAAATTGCTTTGATCTGCAAGTCGAAGCAGATATAAATCGGTACCCCCCTCTTGTATCAGAGTAGAAGTAGCTGACATTGCATGCATTTTCCCCGAAGGGTCGATAATCCCCAACCCATACCCGCTTGTACAATGGGTGCGAATATAATCAAGCCAACTTTTATCAAATTCAGTAAATACCTCTTCATCTTCATGATCAAAGAGTTCCCGAATGCTTTCATAATTGTTTCGAAGCTGTTCGATATTTTGGATAGGTACTAAATTGAAAAATGCTTTATTTGCCCCTATCCATCCGTTCTCTTTGGTAAAAAAAAGGAGCGGATCCGTATCGGTATCCAAGACTTTATAAAAAAGGTCTTTATTGATCGTTTGTTCACCCTCTTGGGCAAAACGATTTTTATCTTTACTGAAAAATTTTTGAAGTGCACCGAGTAATCCCAAAACCATCTCCTCTATTTTAATTGAAAGTGTTTATTGTAACACAAAATTCTCACTCACCAACTATTTTTCAACACACATGTTACAATACGCATCAAAAAATGGATTTTAGGGATGAAAAAAGCAACCAAAAAAGAGATTGACGCGATTAAATCATCTCTTGTGGAGCGATACTCCGAGGCGGTAACGGAACTCAGCTACACTAATGCTTATGAGTTGGTTATTGCGGTAGCCCTCTCTGCTCAGTGTACTGACAAACGGGTTAATCTCATCACTCCCGCCTTATTTGAATCCTATCCAACTCCTGAAGATCTTGCAAATGCGGATATCCAAGAGGTCAAAAAACTAATTCAAAGCTGTTCATTTTTCAATAATAAAGCAATCAACCTTATTAGCATGGCAAAGCGGGTGGTTAATGTGTACGGCGGAAAAATCCCTCTGGATGAAAAAGAGCTGGTAACCCTAGCAGGTGTGGGTCAAAAAACCGCACACGTTGTCTTAATCGAATACACACAAGCAAACCTCATGGCGGTTGATACTCACGTCTTTCGGGTCTCACACCGATTAGGATTGAGTAGTGATGTGAGCGCGATTGCTACCGAAGAGACTTTGGTCAAAAAATTTAAAACCAATCTTCATCAGCTCCATCAAGGTTTGGTTTTATTCGGGCGCTATATCTGTACCGCCAAGAATCCAAAATGTGATAGCGAATGTTTTTTACAGGAATTTTGTAAGAGTAAGGATGGGTTTAAACCCAGATGAGATACAATAACTTTATGAAAATACATACTTTATTTTTTTTGTTGCCTCTCTTTTTAAGCGGATGCTTTAACGACCGAGGGGTAAGTCTAAAGTATTACAACAATTGTGAAGAGTATTACGATGCACAAGGGTACTATCATAAACAATGCGATAAAAATATCGTTGAGTACCAAGAGGTCATTGATGTCCTCAAACCCTCCCAAGATCCTAGTATCGGAAGTGTCCGCTAATATTTATTTGATAGCGATAAACGTGGCGAAATTAGCCCAACGAAAAAGTACTTCACAAGTTTTAAACCCATTGTTTTTGGCCATTTGTATGTTTTCGTTCATCGTATAGGGGATAAGAACATTTTCAAGGGCTTCGCGTTTTTGGACAATCTCGTATTCGCTGTATCCTTGTACCTTTTTAAAATCATAGTAACAATCAATCAACTCTTTGTTTAGTTTCGGATCTTCACTCACCACTTTTTCACTGAAAATAAAGACCCCACCCTCATTTAAAGTATCTCCGATCGTTCTTACAAGGGTGTCACGGAGCATCGGACGAATAAACTGTAAGGTATAGTTACTGATAATTACTTGGGCTCGCTCATAAGTGAATTTCAAAATATCTCCCTCATGTAATTCGATCTGTGAACCGTATACTTCAATTTTTTTACGGGCATGTTCTATCATTGCCGAGGAATTATCAATTCCGATTAATCGGGTTCCTGTATTTTTTCCTACCGAGCGCTCAATTTCAAGCAGTAAAGAAGCGGTGGAGCACCCTAAGTCATAGACGATTCCTCCATCATTTAGGGCGTTCATCGCAAATCGGCGCGTAAGGGTCTGTGACTCTTTATAAAAGGGGACAGAACGCAGAAGCATATCATCAAAGACAGCAGCAACTTCAGCATCAAATTCAAACTGTTTTGAAATGGGTTTGGTAAATACGGTATCGGTTTTCATAAGGGTAATTGTAGCGTAAAGGTGAGCGGTTTTGAGGGGCAAAAGATGTGACGAAACAAACGTTTAGGCCCCTCGGCGGATAAAAGCAATTTTTAGTCCATGATTTGCACACGGTTGTAAAATTTAAAACAAGGTAGCAATCGCGTTTTCGTCACTTTTTTTAGTTTTACTTGGATAAGACTTTGTCTCTCCGAAAAAAGTGATCTCATTTTCGCGTAAAATCCGGATGATATTGGTCGTGCCAGGGGTGCCGATCGGATATCCTGCCGTAAAGATATAAGTTTGGCTTTTATCAATTATTTCCCGCTTCAAACCACTTTTGATAATGTCACTTAACATCTCTTCAATACGACCTTTTTTAATGAGATAAGCAGGCACTACACCCCACACAATTGTTAGCAATCGTGCAATTCTTTCTTCGTGCGTCGCAGCATATATCGTCATACGTGGGCGGTATCGAGAGAGTTTTTTGGCCGAAGAACCTGATGTTGTCATCGCAATAATCCCCTCCGCACTCAATGAATCGCCCAATCGAACAGCTGATTCATTCACCACGTCCATCGCATCATTATAGGCAAAATCAAACTTACCGAACGGATAGATCTCTTCGATCGCTTGAATCGTATTTACCATCGTTTCAACACTAAGGACAGGATTGTGACCAATGGCACTCTCCTCAGAAAGCATTACCGCATCCGTCCCATCCAAAACCGCATTCGCGACATCACTGATCTCTGCACGTGTCGCCATATCTTTTTCCGTCATCGATAATAACATCTGCGTTGCAGTAATGACCGGTTTTGAGTGTTCATTCGCTTTCTCAATCAACATTTTTTGAATGGTCGGAACACGATAATAGGGAACCTCAATCCCCAAATCTCCCCGTGCAACCATGATCCCATCCGAATGGCGCAAAATTTCGTCGATGTTCTCCACAGCATCAAATTTTTCAATTTTTGCGAAAAGCTGAACATCTCCGTTACATGAGCGAATCACCTCACGCGCATTTATCATATCTTGGCCATTTTGGACAAAAGAGATCGCCATAAAATCAACTTTGTTAGCGATTCCCCATGCCATATCCACTTTGTCTTTTTCAGTCAAAATGTTGATGCCGAGTCGTGTATTTGGAAAATTAATCCCTTTATTGGAGGAGAGCTTTCCTTTATTTTCGATCACTGCTTGGAGATACTCTTCGTTTACAGCCACAATACGGGCACGAATAAGCCCATCATACAAATAGACGAAATCGCCACTCTTTAACATCCGCAAAATAGTACTTTCAGTGATCGAAATACGATAATGATTTGCGGAAATTTGCTCTCCAATCTCACTTTCATAGTAAAAATCGAGTCTATCCCCACTTTCAAAGTAAAAATCTTCTTTGAGCTTACCGACACGAATTTTCGGTCCGCTAATATCTTGCATCACCCCTACGATTAATCCGGTTTCACGCATTGCGGTACGGATATTTGAGAGAACTTCTGCATGGTATTCATGATTCCCATGCGAAAAATTGAGCCGAAAAACATTAACACCTGCTTTAATCAAAGCACTAAGGGTTTCTACTTTATCAGAAGCGGGACCGACAGTCGCTAATATTTTCGTTCTTTTTTGCATGCTCAAGGGCCTAATACTATAGATTTCGGGAATACTAACACATTTTCGAAACATTTTCGAAAACTCACTCGTGAATATTTAGGCTCTCTCAGCCAAATTAGATTACAATGATTATATTACAAAACCATCTGGATTAACTTATGAGCGCACGAGCTATTGATACTGACATTGTCCTTATTGACATTATTGACTTCTCTCGACTATCGATGGATGAACAGTTAGAGCTAATCTCGTATCTCTCTCTCACCTACAAAAAAATGATTCAAAAAATGCTCACATCTTCCGACATTCCTATGGCGAAAATGCTTCAGGGCATTATCCCTACCGGAGATGGGTTTTACTGTATTTTACATCCAAGCCTCAAAGGATTTGGCCCTATTTTAGGGCTCTCTTTGATCCATTTTTCTGATTTTATCGCTAATGAGTACCCTTATTTTAAAGGGATTAGAGTTGCTGTACATACGGGAAAAGTACATCGTTTTGAAGATATTTTAGGACATGAAAATTTCGTCGGCGATGGACTCAATGAATGTGCCCGCTACATAGAGATTAAAAACCTCATTATCAGTACCGTCATTATTTCAGATCGTGCTTATACAACACTCCAAGAGTTTTTAATGCACCACAATGATTTCCGCCTTCTCCTCGAAAAATGTGACTTTCGCCACAGCTCTCTTCATACTTTCCAAGACAAACACAACATTACCCGTAACGGTTATCTTATTTGGATGCGACATGGAGGGATTATCCCCCCTCCAAAAATTAGCTTTTCACCCCCTCCAAAAAAACGATAATTCTCTGCAATGATTTTTTTGGTAAGATAACACAATCAGTTATGCGAGAAGCTTTAGGGGGTTGTAGGGACATTTGTCCCTGCCACTTTTAGGGCTTTGCCCGGAAAGTGCTTAACATCATAAAAAAGGAGGATGTGTGCGTTTTACAATCGATGAATATGCAAAGACATTTAAAATGTCAAAAGAGATGATCCAAAATAAACTACGAACCAAACGTCTCAACTATATTATTGAGGGGGGGATAACCTATATTATTGTTCCTCGAAGTTCACTGGATGAAGAAAAACGTCTCGAAATTTCCCAAAGTACTAAACCTACTCCGCCTCCAGCACCAGCACCTCAAAAAACAACCGTGGGGATGATTATTGCTCTCTACCAAAAAGAGAATCAACAACTTAAACTCAAAATCAAAGAACTTGAAGCCAAAGTAGATCGCTTAGTTAATGACAAAGAGCAAATGCTCATTGCTGAACGCGAACGGATCGAAGAGATCTACACCTCAAAAGATGAACAGCTCAAAAATCTTTTAGACGTTATTAATACCAAACTGCTACTTTCACAAAACAACGCAATCCACGATGTAGACATCAGTACCCCAACGGCAGTATCGCCTACGCTTCCGACAGGAGTCATTGAGCTAAAACGGTACCTTAAATTTATCGGCATGGGTTCCGAAGCGCGCAAAATGGTAAAACGCCGATTTGAACTTTCCTATGGATCAGATATCCGTGTCATACAAAAAGAGGGAGAGTTTTACGTCGACCTCTCAAAATACGATTACACCGATTTTCTCTCTTAATATCACTTAAAAGGGCTTGGCCCTCTTCTAAATTCTTCTACTAATTTTTGCTTCGCTTTAACCACTCACTTATCTCAGTACCACAATCTCTCATGCTCATACCACATTTATTCTACAAATTTCTAAATTAAGATGCAACTTATATACGGTATTCTGTATATTTCATACTGTTTATTTGATTTTAAAACTGGTATAACAAATGCTTTATAAATTATTATGTTACTTTAATACATATATACGAAGTTTTAGTAATTTATTACGAATACTTTATACGGTTTAATGTTTATTTTAAGAAAAGGATATTACAATGGAGCGATGGAAATGAGTGATCTCTTTAATCTTCTTCACAATGCCGTTGAGGCGGGACACAACGGTAAGAAGATATCTCAAAAAGAGATGGCTGGAGAACTTGGTATTTCCATGCGAACGTATCAAGACTGGAGACTGGGGAACGCAAAACCTCAAGCTGCAAAAGCAGTCATCGATATGTTGGGTATGTTAGAAGATGATGAAATCATTCGGGTCGTCCGAAAAATAAATAAACTAAAAGGGTAGAGGATGAGCAGCAGTTTAAGTGAACAAGAACGTATCGGATTGGAAGATGTTTTTTTATCCATATCATCTTCGGGAAATTTCACACAAAAATGGTCTGTTTGGAGTAAAAATCTTTCACGTCATTTAGATACTAAAATCTTAAACACGTCTCTCTTATTACCCCGTAGTACAAAAAATTGGCTCAAAATAAGCCTAAAAAACCACAAAATCACCAAACTATTCAATAAAATACAAAAAAGAAGAAAAATTTAAGCTAAGAGATATTAAAGTATTCGCGGCTAAAACACTTTTCCTATTAACACCTCGTGTACATGGGGAGTTTGAGTGTTATTCGCATATCTAAATCAAGGGCAATAAATGAATAAAGCGCAATTCGTAGAGTTGGTTCAAAAAAGTGGTAGTTACAAAACAAAAGTTGAAGCTGAAACAGCTATTAAAGCTTTCACAGAAGCGGTAACTGCTGCTCTTGTTGCGAAAGAAGAAGTTTCATTGGTAGGATTCGGAAGTTTTGCAGCTTCTCTTCAAAAAGGGAAAAGCGGTAAAGTTCCAGGAACAACCAAAACTTACAGCACTGCTGATAAAATGGTTCCAAAATTCAAACCAGGCAAAAGTCTTAAAGATTCTGTTGCTGCTGGAAAATAATTCCTTCTCATGTCAGGGGGAATTATCCCCCTCTCTTCTCTCATTTCTTCCTATATTTACATTGTAACATTGAAAATTGGTTATAATCGTTATTGCAAACCATACTCTCAACAATCAACTAAAATTATGTTAAAAGGTTTTTTCGGTGTTCTTTTCTTTTTTAACACGCTTTTTTTCATCAAAACCTAAAGAACCAATCATCAATGTATCTGAAGATAATATCCCTTTAAAAATTTTTGTCATTAAAGAGGGAGGGAAATTTTTTCATCAATTTAAACTCTACCATCACCATAGTATTACCCCAATCGATACCCTTATTTTTCTCCCTCACTATGGTATCTTTTTTGGAGAAACTCTCGAGTGGAAAGCCTCTGACCTTGAGAATGCAACCGTAGAACGCTCTTCACGACAAAGTAAACGACCGGCTGAAACGCATTTAGAAGGGGTAGAAGCAAAAATACGCTCCAAACTCGAAGATGTCCTTTCTTTTAACTTTACCCCTGTACAACGTTTTATTTGGATGAAAAATCTCTCGGAAATTGAATTTGATGCTCTCGATTCTTCTTTTCATACGTTACTCCCGAAAGAGCGTATTCTTTTTGGAAACGATACCGTCGATATCATCAAAAGCAAACTCCACACAGTCGGTGAATATCAATCAGTTCCTCTCTCTAGTATTCAAATTATCGGTGCTTTAGCCTCTCATACATTTCTTTTACCAACTCCAAACTACCCAATCGGCTCACTTCTCTCTCCGCAGCAAAATCATTTTTTAGCCATAACGCTTCATGGCAGTACTACCTTGTATGGGGATTATGGAAGTGGAAAAAGTACCCTCTTAATCCGAAAAGCAATGCTAATGCTTTTAACCAATAATGAAGAGAAAGTCGTTATTCTAGCTCCTACCCTTTTAGCATCCGAATTATTACGTGATGCGTTTGTCTCTTTGATGTACTATGGGGCACTGAGCATCGATTTAAATCGAATTATTTTTACTCACATTCGAGAAGAAATTGATAACCTTAAATCCTATCAAGATGCGACGGCAATTTTTTGTGATGATAGTTATCGCATGGATAGCGGATTTATTGAAAAACTCAAAGCTAAGATGCCTACGAAAACACTTCTCTTCACTTCCATAGATGAAAACTTAGATTCACAAACCAACGTCCATTTAACCTATGGATATCGCAGCAGACCTTCATTATCAACAGTAGAATGTACCGATAAAGAAATTCTTCCTACTCTCCTCTGTGAACTTCGAAAGTATACTTCTGATGGGGGGAAAGGGGTAATTCTTGTCGTTGCAGATGCAAACTTTATCCCCTTATATAAAGACCCTATTGATGAATATTTAGCTCTCAATGCGCGTAAGTTAACCCTTGATTTTAGTCTGCAATCTCAAGACATGGATGATCTTATCATTACAAGTATCGAGTGCTTAAGCGGTATATCGTGTTCGCATCTATTGCTGCTAACTTCAGACCCTTCTGAAAATTACAACTATGCGCTAAGCCGTGCATCAGAAACAGCGACTATAATCTCCTATTCTAAACTAAAAACGGAGGTCTGTAATGCCGAAAATCATCAAGAGTGATGAAGAGTGGAAAACACTACTTTCTCCTGAAGCCTATTCTGTTGCTCGTCACCATGGTACGGAACGAGCATTTAGTGGAGAATACGCCGATTTTAAAGGAGATGGAATCTACACCTGTGTGTGCTGTGGCACCCCTTTGTTCGATTCTTCCGCTAAATTTGATTCAGGTACTGGATGGCCAAGTTATGATCAGCCTATTTCCCCTGATGCCCTCAAAGAAAATCGTGATATAAGCCACGGAATGATTCGTGTTGAAATAGTATGCGATACCTGTGATGCTCATCTAGGACACGTCTTTCCAGATGGCCCAAAAACTACTGGTTTACGCTATTGTATCAACTCTGTTTGTCTTAAATTCAACCCACGTTCACAGGAGTGCTAATGCGCCTTATTCTTGCCTTATTACTAACGTCAATCCTCAGTTTAGCTGCAGAACATCCACGTGTTTCTTTGGAAACGACACAAGGTACTATTACCCTTGAGCTATATGAAAATGTTGCCCCACTGGCCGTTGAAAACTTTACGACTCATGTCAAAAACGGCTATTACAACGGTTTGACATTCCATCGTATCATCAAAAACTTTATGGTACAAGGCGGGGATCCAACCGGAACCGGTGCCGGCGGTGAATCTATCTGGAAAAAACCGTTCAAAGATGAATTTAAATCGGGTGTTGTCTTTGATAAAGCAGGTATTTTAGCAATGGCTAATGCGGGGCCTCGCACTAATGGCAGTCAGTTTTTTATTACGACTGCACCGACTCCGTGGCTTAACGGGTACCATACCATCTTCGGTCGTGTTGTTTCAGGGAATGATGTATTGTCAAAACTTAATAATGTTCAAACCAACGGACAACGCAGTGGTGACAAACCGCTTCAAACTCAAAAAATTATTAAAGCAACGCTTCTCCCATAAATGTTTTGCCCTTTAGCGGCAAAACTCTCCATTTCTAGTTTGTAATCAATTTGTAATGTTTTCGTAGCTGTTATGTAATATAATTACAGTTATATTACACTTGGAGCTTTCATGTTCTCACGCGACAATCTTTTTTTTGGCGGTATTTTCGTTCTTATGACCACATTTTTTTTGGTCTGGGGATTTAACTATCTCGAAAACAACTATACTCTTTTTGTTTTAGCTACCCTTTTTGGGGTCTTTATGGCATTCAATATCGGCGGTAACGATGTTGCTAACTCCTTTGGCACGAGTGTAGGGGCTAAAACACTTACTGTTAAACAAGCTCTAATGATTGCCGCTATTTTCGAACTCGGCGGTGCGATGCTCGCCGGTGCGGAAGTTACGAATACGATCCGAAAAGGGATTGTCGATGTTTCGGCAATGGATTTTGATCCAATGCTCCTTGTTTTCGTTATGATGGGGTCCCTCCTCTCTGCAGGGACATGGCTTCTGTATGCAACCTTTAAAGGCTACCCTGTCTCTACAACCCATTCAATCGTTGGAGGGGTTTTAGGTGGATCTGTCGCACTTGGATATGTAACAATGGAAGTAGGTGAATCAGTTTTTGCCCTCGTTCACTGGGATCAAATTGTCAAGATTGCTATCAGTTGGGTGGTTTCTCCTGTACTCGGAGGAATGGCCTCGTATGGAATTTATTGGTATTTGAAAAAGAATATCCTCGATTATAACGACAACGTACAAGCCCATATTGATGACATCAAAACCCAAATCACAACGTTAAAATCAGCGCACGATGAAACCACGGCAACTGCTGAAGAGAAAGCACAGCATGAAGATCAGGTACATGAGCTAAACCGTCTCAAGAAAAAACAAAATGCTTTTTATGCCCTACGTACGCATGCCCCGATCGTTGCAGCATTCGGAACTGCGATGATTGCCGGGATGTTGTTGTTTAAAGGGCTTAAAAATGCTGATCTGGGTTTGAATGATGTACAAATCTATATGCTGCTTGCCGTCATGTCAACCCTCATGTACGGTGTTGTGTATGCGATTATCAAAGTAATGCACAAAGATACACCTCACAAAGCAACAATGCGTGTTTTTAGCATGCTTCAAGTCCTCACCGCGTCATCTTTCGCGTTTAGTCATGGGGCTAATGACATCGCAAATGCTATCGGGCCATTTGCAGCTATTATCGATATTTTGGCAACAGGACAAATCAATACCGAGTCACCCGTCCCTTTCATTGCTATGGCAACATTCGGTGTCGCGTTGGTAGCAGGACTCTGGTTTATCGGAAAAGAAGTTATCGATACTGTCGGAAGTCGTATCACTGAAATTTTCCCGGTCACCGGGTTTGCCGCAGAGTTGGGTGCGACACTCGTTATCCTCCTCGCAACCGTCATGGGGATTCCGGTATCCTCCACCCATATCCTCGTCGGTGCTGTAATCGGTATCGGTATGCTCAACCGAGATGCAAACTGGAAACTGATGAAACCTATCGCTATGGCATGGATTATCACCCTCCCCGCAGCAGCAGGTATGGCAGCACTTTTCTTCTTTATTCTCAAAATGATGTTCGGCTACTGAGCCGAACCACTTTTTTGATCCCTTTTTGATACACTCTACACTAAAATTTCATTTCCATAAATAACTGCTTTGCCAAATCGTAACAAGATCACCCTATGCAAAGTCATTTATTTATGGAATCTCTCTCCTAGTCAATCTTGATACCTCATTGATACCATACACTCTATAATTTCCTTACAAAAAATCAAGGAACATCCATGCACTTTTTGGATAATATTTGGCTAGTTATTACAGAGTTTGTTATCTTATTCGGATTGGTGATTACCGTGTTAGTAAAATTGGCTTCAACACTTAATAAATGATTTTCTTGCGCCCTTATCGACACTATTTCTTACCTTTTTTTATACAAGTGTTTATTACACTCATCGGTACAAGATTCACTGAATCTATCGGTTTGATCAATATTGCAATTCTTCATCTTATCCCTGTATTGGTCATCGCATTACGCGGTGATATGGTTGCTACTATGATTATCACCACGATCTCTGTCATCCTTTTCGATTTGCTCTACATCCCTCCTAAATACAGTTTCAATGTCCATAATCTCATATACGCATGGAGTTTTATCCTTTTTTACGTTGTCGGCTATATCATTACGTTTCAATCCCGAAGGCTCCATTCCACTGCAATCAAAGATGTATTGCTCAGTACCCTTTCGCATGATCTTAAAACACCGCTCTCCTCGATCATAGGAAATATTTCCCTCCTTCACAAAAGAGAGAAGCTGAATGAATCAGATCATAACCGTATTGTTGTCCAAATCAAACAATCAAGCCAACAAATGAATCGCTTGATTCTCAACCTCCTCGACAGTGCACGACTCCAAAATACCCAAACGTTATTACAGCCCCAATGGTGTGATTGGGAAGATTTAGTGGGTATTGCTCTCCAAGAGTTTGATCAAGATCATCAACTCATTGCCTCTTCTATCGATCCTGAGCTTCCTCTCTTTTGGGGAGATACCGCTTTACTGGTGCGGCTTTTGGTCAATCTCCTCGATAATGGAATAAAATATTCCAATGACGACACCTTGATCTCGCTCACGATCCAAAGCCTCAACGATTCGATTCAGATTAGCGTCTTTAATCAAAGCCCTCCCATCAAAAAAGCCGATCTCAAAAATATGTTTGAAAAATTCTACCGTTTAGAGAACACTGCCGATATGGGGGGAAGTGGTATTGGACTATCGATCTGTAAAAAGATAGTTACCGCACATCAAGGAGTCATTACTGCGTATAACGGCAATGGAGGAGTCTTTTTAGAGGTGATATTACCGACGATCAAACACCCTGATATTCGTCCAAAAGAGTTATTATGAAAGAACTCGTCCTCATCATTGAAGATGACAAAGCGCTTCATAAAATGCTCTCGTTTGCTTTGGAACAAGAGGGATACAAATCACTCATTGCTGAAGATCTAAAAAGTGCTCACCGCCATTTTCAAGTACATAAGCCCGATATTATTCTCCTCGATTTAGGATTGCCAGATGGCGATGGCAAAAGCTTTATCAAAATGGTACGCCATGAAGTGACAACACCGATTATTATCCTCTCAGCCCGTAATGATGAAAAAGAGATTGTCACTTCACTCGATATGGGTGCCGATGATTATGTCACGAAACCTTTCTCAATGCATGAATTATTTGCTCGGATGCGGAGCGCTTATCGCCGCGCATCAGGTTTGAATTCATCATCACCTATTCTGACATGCGGTTCATTATCGATCGACACACAACTCCATAGTGCCTACAAACATACGCAGCTTCTAAAACTCACCCCAACCGAATTCAATCTTCTCAAATACTGTATGCTCCATCCCAATCAAGTGTTAGTCCATGCACGTTTACTCAAAGAAGTTTGGGGGGTCGGATATCAACAAGAGATGCAGTATCTTCGAACGTTTATTAACTCTTTACGAAAAAAAATCGAAGATGACCCTACCCGCCCCCACTACATCATGACAGAGATGGGGATTGGCTACCGTTTTTTTTGTGAAAATTCATCTTACCCAAAGGAGTAAACCATACATACCAATGAAATGAAACTAATCCTATTCAGCTTTATAGGGCTAATCGGATTCGGAACGTTACTACTACTTATGCCTTTTGCCCATTACGGAGAGCTTCGATTTATCGATGCACTTTTTACCTCTACTTCTGCAGTGTGCGTAACCGGATTGATTGTAAAAGATACCCCTGTTGATTTTACCCCTATGGGGCAAGTGATTATTATGCTCCTCATCCAAATCGGGGGATTAGGATACATGACAGCGGTTACCTTCTTAGCCGTTATGCGCCGTCAAAAAATCGGTCATCGCGATCGACTGATCCTCCAAGAATCCCTCAATTATCCAGGTATGGACGGGCTTGTACGATTTTTAAAAATTGTCTTTGGCTCGATTTTCATTATTGAAGTGATCGGTATGATTGTCTTAACCCTCCGTTTTTGGGTCGATATGCCGATAGAAAAAGCGGCTTGGTATGGGATTTTTCATGCCATTTCAGCGTTTAACAATGCCGGATTTTCTCTCTTTAGTGATAACATGATGGGATACTCAAAAGATTGGGTGATCAATCTGACGATCCCTATCTTGATCATTTTAGGGGGGGTGGGTTATCTTGTCCTCACCGAACTCTATCACTACCGTAAAAAAGAGATTTTACGCCTCTCTACTCATACCAAAATCGTATTGATTATGACGATAATACTTATCGTGTTAGGGATGGGGTTACTCCTCTCTTTGGAATGGAATAATGCCTTAAAATCATTTTCTTGGGATGAAAAACTCCTTGCCGCATGGTTTGCTTCAGTTAACTACCGTACAGCAGGTTTTAACACCATAGACCTCTCAACCCTGAGCGATGCCAACCTCTTTTTTTCTACCTTTTTTATGATGATTGGTGGGGCACCGGGCGGAACAGCCGGAGGGATCAAAATCACAGCCGTGGCATTAGCCCTTATCGGCGTATGGTATACGCTGCGAGGTGATACCCATGCCCATATATTTCGCCGTTCAATTTCTCAGTACCAAATCAACAAAGCCTATGCGATTATTTTCATCGCATCAATCTATGTCGTTTTTTCTACCGTGCTCCTCAGTGAAGTCGAGCGATTACCGTTTTTAAGAACTCTGTTTGAAGCATGCTCAGCATTCGGTACAGTCGGTTTATCCACAGGTAATGGAGGAACCCTTAGCTACAGTGCTTTGTTTAGTGACTGGGGTAAAGCAAATATCATTCTTTTAATGTTTATGGGACGTATCGGGGTGTTCGCATTTACCCTCGTTATCGTCGGTAAAGCGGTACAAAGCCGTATCAAATATGCAGAAGCAAAGGTTGTATTATGAATCAAAATTATGCCGTACTCGGTTTAGGAAAATTCGGATTTCACGTTGCCAAAGGGTTGGCTCAACAAGGACTTAGTGTCATTGCCATCGATCAAGACGAGGATCAAGTCAGAGAAATTAATGAATTTGTTCAAGATGCGATTATTCTTGATTCTACTGATATGCGTGCATTACGTGAAGCCGGTATAGCCAATGTTGATGTCGCCGTCGTCAGTATCGGTGAAAATATCGAAGCGAGTATACTCACCGTTATGGCACTTAAAGAGTTAGGGGTAGAGACCGTAATCGCTAAAGCGATTACCACCGTACATGGTCAAATTCTTTCAAAACTCGGAGCGGCTAAAGTGATCTATCCAGAGATGGAATCAGCTAAAAAAATCGTTAAAAAAATGGTCGCCAACATGCATTATGAAACGATCGATCTCTCTATCACGATGAAAATTGCCAAACTCACGGTACCTTCATTTTGGATCGGAACATCGATCTTATCCCCAATGTTTGAAAATGATTACGAAGTCAAACCGATCGCCTATAAGCACCAAGGAATCTGGTATACCTCGTTTGAAAAAGACGATATTCTCGAAAAAGGGGATATTTTAGTCGTTCTAGGAAACAGTTCTCATATCGAAGCGCTTAGTAAAAAAATCTAACCCTTAGGTCGTCTCACCTTTTTTAAAAAAGGTGTAGAGGATTTTGATCAGAATCATCAAAAAGATCCCGCTCCCCATACTCGCAACAATAAATGCATAATATTCATCATGGGTAATCGCATTTGCTTGATATCCCAATGTTGCAATCGCTACTAAAAACGTAAGTGGCATCGAATCGCTAAGGGAAAATAACACCGTATTTTTAAGCCCTAAATATCCTCCATACGCGACTAAAGAGCTGATAAGCCGAATTCCAATAATTGCCGTTGCAATAAAAAGTGCAAGCTCAAGAATTTTAGGATCTACAAATGCCTCCAATGAAAGTGTTGAGCCAACATGGATAAAAAAGATCGGTACCAAAAATCCGAATCCGAACGAAGATAGCTTCTCAGGAAGCTCGGTTTTGTGTTTAAAATAGGTGGCAATAAACATACCTGCCAAAAATGCTCCCAAAACCACATCAATTTTAAGATAAAGCATCACAGCTACCATAATAAACATCAATGCCATAGAAAAACGGACATCTTGATCTTTACTATCTTCATGGGGCATGATAAGGGTTTTTAGGGTTGGATACCACCAAAATAAAATACGTATTCCACGGAAAAAGAGGACAAATCCGATTAAAAAGGTAAATAATCCTCCCAAAACAAAAGCAAACTCACGGTTAAAACCATATTCCAATCCTCCGCTTAGAATGGTAAGTGCCATGATACTCACCAATTCGCCGATAATTCCAATATTAAGAGCCAGTGCCAACCATGGTTCATTTTTACCATACTCTTTGACAAGGGCCATCAACATCCCTAGTGAGAAAATTGGGAAAGCAACCAGATAAACGGCGCTAAGATCGAGATAATAAAAGAGTGCCAACGAACATCCGTACAACATCGCAAAATATATCACGGTACGTCGCAGAAGAGACGATTTTTCAAAACCGAATGCTTTGAGATTTACCTCCATCCCTGCTAAAAACATCAGGTATAAGAATCCTACTTTGGCAATAATTTTAAACAGTTCATTTTCAACCAATAGGCCAAAATATCCGGCTAAACTCCCTAACAATATCTCCACAACAACCACAGGCATACGGCTAACACGAGACAAAAATGGAGAGAGCATGACGAGTAAAGAGAGGGTAATAATAACAATAGTATTGCTCATCTCATCCCCTCAATGCTTGCCACAGTTTTATCGCTTGAACATGTTCTTTCACATCATGAACACGAAGAATCGATGCCCCCGCCTCAAGTGCTTTAAGATGGATAGCGATACTCCCACCCAAACGGTCGTCCGAAGATGAAAAGGAGACTTTATCGATCAACGATTTACGGCTTGCCCCGACCAGAAGCGGTTTACCCAAGCGCAAAAAATGGCTTTGATGGGTAATGAGCGCAAGATTATCTTCAAGCCGTTTTCCAAATCCGATTCCGCAATCGAGCATTGTCTCTTTGATCCCAAAAGAAGAGGCTTTAGCAAGACGCTCTTTGAAAAAGTTTTCAACTTCACTCAGGATATTTTCATAAGTAGGATTTTCCTGCATCGTTTGAGGGGACCCCCTCATGTGCATAATCACAGCCGTTGCACCGTAACTGCCACAGAGTCGTGCTACCTCATCATTCTCTAATCCGGTAATATCGTTAATGACCCGAAACCCTCGTTCTAGCGCATACTCAATGACAAGTGGGGCGTAACTGTCCAAGCTAAACGTTGCTTTTTCATAAAGGCGCTGTTCATACAATGCATCGATGATAGGGCGTACGCGCATAAGCTCTTCTTCCGCACTTACCGCTACGGAGCCCGGACGGCTCGATACACCGCCTAGATCGATGATATCAGCCCCTTCCATAATCATTGTCTCAATCCGTTCTATCGCAGCAGAGCCTTGAAACCTGCTCCCATGATAAAAACTATCATCATTCGCGTTTAGAATCCCCATAATAGAGATCTCTTCATTGTATTTTAGATGGCAAAAACTCTCCAGTTCTAATGAGAGCTGTTTCAAACCAAATGGCTGTGCTTTCTCTTTTTTGACCAATTCTTGCAGTTGTCGCTCTGTTGCAATCAACAATGTATCCACACGCGGCGTCGTTGCGGTTACCGTCCCTCTAGGAACTGCTAAATCTGCACCGATACTGAGAGCATCTTGTTTGAGAATATTAGCAGCACCCACGTGCAAATCACGAATACGGATCAGATGGACTAAGCCTTTGTCTTCTAAAATGGATACCCCGCCACCATCGACGCCTAACTGTTTTAGTTCACGGTGCAAATCAATAGTGTTGGAGAGTTTTTCAACGACCACGTTTGACCTCTTTGAGGAAATTCATCAATACCATGACCAATACACTTTGTAAACGGCTATTGAGCTCAATCAGACGCAGAGCCTTCTCGAATCCTTCGAGCTGTGCTGTAGTAAGCGACAATTTTTCGACATGAATTGCCTGATGCATCAGCTGCTCGATCAACCCTTTAGCTTCATGTTTTTTGAGCCGATCATGTTGTTTAACAAAGGTAAATAACCCTGAGAGATCAAGATTTTTAAGGGCTATAGGTAAAGATTCATAAAGACGTTCATGGTGTTCTTGCTTTAGGCTGAGCCGCGAACGTACAGTGGGGAGGAAAGTGCTTTTGTTTGGAGCGAGGAGGATAAAAACAATGTTCCGAGGAGGTTCTTCGAGTATTTTTAGAAGAGCATTTTGTGCCGGTATGGTAAAACTTTTGGCACCCAAAATCAACGTTTTAGTATTTTCTTCACTTCGATAGGCTTCGCTAATAACCTCTTTGGCGTCTTCGATTTTAAAATCATCCCGCATAAAGGTGACGCAACGCAGAGGATGCCGGGATTCTTCGATTTCACGCGCACGCTCTTCCATCTCGGCGGTGATGAGAATACCGCCTCGCTCATTCTCGAACATTGATCTCCCCAAATAATACCGCACTGAGTGTTTTGTCGAAAAGTCGGTAAAGTTGTAGCAATTTGATGTCGATAAGTTCATCATGAGAGCGCAAGACTAACGCATTTTGAAATCGTTCGTCCATAATCCATAACAAAGAGTTCGTATTACGTTTGGCGATATCGGCACGACGATCATCACCGCGACCGATATACCAAAAGAAGTATTCACCTTTAAAAGTGATATCGAGCATATCGCTCAACATATCAATCGATTCTCCGCCACTAATAGAATCATAATGAGGATAAAGGGCATCAATACAAACGATCGGAATCATAGGACGATCTTGCGTCCGCTTGTTTAGTGAAGCAGTTATGTAATGGGAAAACCATTGTCGATCATTATCGGTAACAAGGACAATACTTTTCCCTCCCATCATTTGATCCATGGCGTTAGCAAGTGCAGGAGTCCATTCAAAACGCTGCTCTTCGAACCAGCTCATCGATGCTCCGACAGAGCGGATTGATTCTAATGTCCACTGATCAAATTTGCGCACTACTTGTCCAACGCGTAAGCACTGTGCAATGATCTAACCGCTAACTCTGCGTATTTTTCATCAACGACCATCGATACTTTAATCTCTGAGGTAGAGATCATCATGATATTGATATTTTCACGTGCCATGGTTTGGAACGCTTTTGCTGCGACACCGGTATGCGATTTCATCCCGACACCGACGATAGAGACTTTACAAATGTTTTCATCGTATGATGCTTCGGATATCTCATCTTCGGCGATAAACGTTTCCACCACTTTTTTTGCATCCAATAATTCTGTTTTAGGAACCGTAAAATCAAGATTGGTTTTGCCATCATGCCCTGAAGTTTGGATAATCATATCGATATTGACACTATTGTCAGCCAAACGGGTAAAGATGTCCGAAGCGATTCCAGGACGATCGATCACGCCGCTCAAAGATACACGTGCTTGGTTTTTATCGAGTGCGATACCGCTGACAAGTGGTTTTTCCATAATATTCTCTTCCTTTGTAATAAGTGTCCCCTCCGCGTCGCTAAAGCTGGATCGGGTTACGAGGTTAACGTTTAGTTTTTTGGCAAGCTCTACTGAGCGGTTTTGCAGTACTTTAGCACCGAGAGATGCGAGTTCGAGCATTTCATCATAGCTGATTTTATCCATCTTTTTAGCACGTGGTTCAATTCGCGGATCGGTAGTATAAATACCGTCAACATCGGTATAAATTTCACATAAATCAGCTTTCAAAGCCCCTGCGAGAGCTACAGCAGAGAGATCCGATCCTCCACGACCTAGCGTGGTCACTTGACCGCTCTCACTCACCCCTTGAAATCCGGCAACAACAACGACTTTACCGCTTGCGAGCTCTGAGTGCATTGTGGATGGATCAATACTCTCAATCCGTGCTTTCGTATGGATACTATCGGTCACGATCCCTGCTCGACGCCCGCTCATCGAGGTGGCACTGTGCCCCATTGCATTGAGGGCAATGGAAAGCAAGGCAGCCGTTACCCGCTCACCAGAGCTCAGAAGCATGTCCACTTCACTACGCTCAGGGGTAGCGGTATAATGTTCCGCATACGCAATGAGTTTGTTTGTTTCACCGCTCATTGCCGAAACAACTACGACGACTTGATGTCCCTCTTTAAGTGTTTGAGAGACACGATTAGCAACATTTTGGATTCGCTCCAAATCGCCGACACTGGTTCCGCCAAATTTTTGGACAATTAGCATTACAGATACCCCTTGGTTCTAAAATGAGAAATAACACGTTCATAAACCGGTTTTTTGAAATGGGCGATATTACTTAACAACTCATCAATCTTGACAAATCGATACGCTTTGAATTCAGGATGTTTGGTAGCCAAATCGATTTTAGCCCCTTGTTTCAGGCGTACTAAGAAATAGCGCTGTTTTTGTCCCGCATACGGAGCCATTTTAGCAGCAACATGGGATGGGAAATCGTAGGCGATCCACTCAGGATACTCAGCGATAATCTCTACTTTTTTAGTACCGATCTCTTCCTCAAGCTCTCGAAAAAGTGCCTGCTCTGCCGATTCTCCCTCATCAATTCCCCCTTGAGGAAACTGCCACACCCCCTCCAAATCACTCCGCTCGGCGATAAAAATATCTTTGATCTCAGGATACTCATGAGAAACAATAATCGCCGCCACATTCGGTCGGTAGAACTTTTTTTCGGTCATTCACCATCTTTTAGTCTATTTTTAAAGGGGTATTGTAAGCTATTGCTCATTAAAAAAAGTATAATTGTTTATTCAATTAAGGTCATGCGTTAAATAGACACTTCACTTTTATATATAACATCGTTCTCGTGATTCTTTATCTCCAAAAACAGCATACCAAGATCATATATACACAATGATATAATCCCTTATGCTTTTATACATTCACATCCCTTTTTGCGATAGCAAATGCTCTTACTGTGCTTTTAACTCTTATGTCGATAAATTTTCATATCGCGAAGCGTATATGAATTCTCTTCTCACTCAGCTCAAATCTGAGCTTCTCCGTTTCAATGTCAGTACTTCCAATCCCATTGAGAGTGTTTTTATCGGAGGAGGAACTCCTTCTACGATAGAACCTTCTCTATATAGACCTTTATTAGAGATGATTGACCCTTATTTGGTCAAAAATTGTGAAATTAGCTCCGAAGCCAATCCGAACAGTGCAACTCGGACATGGCTAGAAGGGATGTTTGAATTAGGGGTGAATCGTCTCAGCTTCGGGGTTCAAAGTTTTAATAATGAAAAACTCAAAACCCTTGGACGTGCTCACCATACGCAACACGCCCTCGAAGCGATCCGTACTGCTTCAGCAATTGGATATAAACACCTCAGTATCGATTTAATCTATGGGGTACGCGGCGATACGAAAGAGTTGCTTAAAGCCGATATTGCTCAAGCGTTTCTCCTCCCCATCGACCACATCAGTCTTTATGCCCTCACCATCGAAGAAGAGACCGCTTTTGAAAAAACTCCTGAAATTGCACAAGAAGAGTTAGAACTTACCCGCTGGCTCTTTCGCGAAATTTCTGCCAAAGGATATGAGCAGTACGAAATCTCAAATTTCGGCAAATATCGCTCACGCCATAATATCGGGTATTGGGAGCATAAGCCCTATATAGGTTTGGGTTCAGGTGCGGTCGGTTTTTTAGATCATCACCGCTATTATCCTAGTACCAGCGTTGAGCACTACGTTCAAAATCCGTGTGAAATCACCACAGAAACAATTGATAAAGATGCCCTAATGAGTGAAAAACTTTTTTTAGGCTTTCGTAGTTGTGTCGGGGTTGATGATACCCTACTCACTAATAAACAAAAAATTCATGCAAACATGCTTACGAGCGAGGGAATTCTTGCTCATCATGATGGACGCTATTTCAACAGTGATTTTTTACTTGCCGATGAAATTGCGCTAAGGGTAGAAGGGTTTTAAACTTTCTTTGGGTAAAATCCCCAATACTATAAAATATATACATTAGGCAGTTATTATGTTTGGAATGGGTATCGGCGAAATACTTCTTATCGTTATTATCGCAATATTATTTTTAGGGCCGGATAAACTTCCCTCTACAATGGTGGATATCGCTAAGTTTTTCCGCAGTGTTAAAGGAACGGTCAGCAGTGCCAAAGCAACGCTTGAAGAAGAGATGAAATTCTCTGAGATGAAAGAGAGTGCTCTCAATTACAAAAAAGAGCTCACCGACGCGAGTGCCGAACTAGAGAGAATGACGAATGTTACTGAAATTGGTAGCGAACTTACAGGTATCAAAAATGATTTTAATCTCGATACCGATTCAAAACCTACCCCTTCTGCACCGAAAGAACCTGAAGTGATCACTTTTGCCCCTAAAGCCAAACAACAACCAAAACTAGAATTTGAAGACGAGAAAGCCTAATGTTTGAAGATTTAAAGCCCCATTTAGCCGAATTACGCAAACGGCTCGGTATCAGTGTAGCCGCAGTTATCATCATGTTTTTTGTGATGTTCAACTTTCACGAAGCCCTTTTAGCTTGGGTCACTGCACCACTGGCTGAAGCGATCGCTTCTGTGGCTAAAGTCTCTACCAAAGCAGCCGAGGGGATGATCACTACGACCCAACTTGGGGGAACTTTTTTCGTAGCGATGAAAGTCTCCTTCTTTGCCGGATTACTCGTGGCACTTCCTATCATTCTAATGCAATTTTGGCTTTTTATCGCTCCAGGTCTTTATGCCAATGAGAAAAAAATGCTCATCCCGTTTGTCGTGGGCGGAACCGTTATGTTCGCGATGGGTGCTGCATTTGCTTATTATGTGGTTACCCCCTTTGGTTTTAGCTACCTAATCGCCTTTGGAAGTGCCTCTTTCGTTCCAATGATTAATATTGAGGATTATGTTGAGTTTTTCACCAAAATTATGTTCGGTTTTGGGCTCTCTTTTGAACTCCCAGTTATCTGTTATTTTCTTGCGCTTATGGGACTTATTGATGATAAAGCGATGATCGGATTTTTCCGCTATGCCATCGTTTTGATCTTTATCATCGCGGCGATCTTAACACCTCCTGACGTTATTACCCAAATTTTGATGGCAATGCCACTCATTCTCCTCTATGGAATTTCTATTCTTATCGTACGTGCTGTCAATCCTGCACCAAAAGAAGAGGCCTACATAGCTGAAGACGAAGAAGAGACGATTGGTTAATCTCGACCCTCTTCAAACGACCAGTTACCACTATGAGCTCCCAGCAGAGCTTATAGCAACCCATCCGATCCATCCCAGAGATCATGCTCGCCTCCTGGTCTACAATCGTACAGACAGATCCATTACTCACACCCGTTTCGATGCGCTCGAATCGTTTCTCCCTAAAAACTGCGGAATCATCTTCAACGATACAAAAGTGATCAAAGCTAGGATTTACGGGAAAAAAGAGAGTGGCGGAGCGATAGAGCTTCTGATCAATCGTCCACATGATGCCCACGCCATCAATGTTTACATCAAAGGGCGAGTCAAAGAGGGGACATTATTGCACTTTGACGAAGAGTTAAGTGCCCGTGTCATCAAACTACACGATGATGGTTCACGTGAAGTTAATTTTTACCACCGTGATTCACTCATCCGATTTGAAGAGCTCCTCCCTATTTTGGAACGTGTCGGTCATATCCCCCTCCCCCCTTATCTAGGACGTGAAGATAACTCCGAAGATGAGCGGGAATACCAAAGTGTTTTCGCCCACTATGAGGGGGCAGTAGCAGCACCTACCGCATCGCTCCATTTTACCGATGAGCTATATGCAGCCGTTTGTTCCGCTCATCCTCATGCTTTTGTCACCCTCCATGTCGGATCAGGAACCTTTAAACCGGTCGAAGCAAAGATTATTACGGATCATCCGATGCACTCGGAATATTTTGATATTAGTCCATCGACACAAGTGCTCATTCACAGTGACATCCCCCTCCTCTCGATCGGAACAACTCCTACCCGCACGGTAGAGTATCATGTACGAACCCAGGAAACACAGGGTGAAGCCAACCTCTTTTTACACCCAAACAATCCCCCAAAACGGATTAATCATCTCCTCACCAACTTCCACCTTCCGCAATCAACGTTGCTGATGCTCGTCGCCTCGTTTGTCGGTCTGGAAGAGACCCACCGTATATACAAAGAAGCCATTGATGAAAAATACCGCTTTTTCTCTTATGGTGATGCTATGCTTATCCTCTAAATTACTCCACGTTATGTTACAATTAGATTACAATAACCGCAAGGCATTATCATGAGCAATATTAACCGCAGAAATTTTTTAGGTGCAGGCCTCCTGTTAGGTGCGTCTACCCTTTTAGGAAAAGAGACTCCGAAAAAAATTATCACCAGTTCAAGCGAATATGTTCCCCCTATGGTTGCATTTCCTGAAAAAAAGCCAATGAAAACGATCTCCGATCGCCCTCCGCTTCTCGAATCACCGCGTGATATTTTTACCCAAGCGATTACACCGAATGATCAGTTTTTCGTTCGATGGCACATGCCAGATATCCCAACGTATATCGATTTAAACGAATTCAGACTCGAAGTAAAAGGGTCTGTCGAAAAACCACTCTCCCTTAGTGTCGATGATCTCAAAAGCAAATTTGAGCCTGTAGAGATCACCTCAGTTCTCCAATGCGGAGGAAACAGCCGACGCTACTTTGCCGGTACAGGCCCAGCAACCCACGGTGTGCAATGGGGACATGGGGCGATGGGATGCGCCGTATGGAAAGGAGTACGTCTTAAAGACCTACTCAACCATGCAGGGGTTAAAGGGTCTGCAAAATGGGTCGGAGTCAATGGTTTAGAAAAACCAGCCATGGAAGCAACAGCAAAATTTTTCCGTGAAATGAATATCGATGAAGCACTTAGCGGTGAACTCATTGTTGCGTATGAGATGAATGGTGAAGATTTGCCGTATCTCAACGGTTTTCCGCTTCGCCTCGTAATACCGGGTCACTTCTCGGATAGCTGGGTTAAAATGCTCTCAGAAATTACCGTATTTGACGAATACCAAAAAAGCTTTTTTATGGATGTCGCCTACACTGTCCCTGACAATGACTGTGAATGTGTCATATCCGGAAGCGATTTCGAATACAAACGCAAACCGATCGCAGTTATGAAAGTCAAGTCGGTTATCGGTTACCCAACCCCAAATACCATTATCAAAAAAGGTTCACGTGTCAAAGTGACCGGAGTTGCATTTGATCAAGGCAAAGGGATTAAAGAGGTTATGATCTCCATCGATGGCGGAAAAAGCTGGAGTACTACTGAACTTCAAAAAGATTACGGTAAATACGCTTATCGTCAATGGACCTACCAATGGGAACCAAAGGCAAAAGGTGAATATACAATTATGGTTCGGGCCATCAACCGTATCGGTAATATTCAGCCACAAGTCAATGAAATCGGTTGGAATGCCGGTGGATACCAATACAACGCGGTTGACAGTGTCAACGTTAAAATCGTCTAAGGCTTTACTATGAAAAAATTATTCCTAATCACTCTCGCCTTGAGCGTATCACTATTCGCTCAAGTTTCGAAACCGATCGAAATGCCTTATGTCGATTATCCAATGGTAAAAGGGGATCATGATGAAGTTGCACAACAATACTGTCTCATCTGCCATTCATGGGGATACGTTCTAAATCAAGGGAAAAAAAGCCGTCCTTATTGGACGGGTACCGTTGCTAAAATGGTGAATGAGTTCAAAGCCCCTATCGCAAAAGAGGATCAACAAACTATTATTAACTATCTCGTAAAACACTACGGCTATGAAGTACAATCAGGACATTAACTCCTGATTAGACCACCTCAATTCTCCCATTTTTAACCTCTATCACACCACTGAGTTCTGCCTCAAAAATCTCTGCAGGAAATGCACCCATCGCCTCGTCATAGGTTGGATGATTACGACAAAATGCAATAAATGGTGTATCATTGATTGCATTACGCCCCTTTTGACTCATCAGTGCAATAAATAAATCGATATCATCAATCGCACTAGCTTTCCCTTCAGCCAGCAGTTGACGGGTAGCATTGCTCTCACGTAAACGATGAGGAAGTACATATATGGGTTTCTGCATTGCTAATGCAAATTCAACACTTCTCATGCTACCGCTGCCGATATCAGCCTCTGAGACGATTAATACGTCACCCAGAGCCACAACGATCTCATTGCGTACAACAAAACTCCACTCACGCGCTACAAAATCAGGTTCGAACTGACTCAGTGTGAGCCCTTTCATTTCGATATTTTCAATAAGCTTCTGATTCGAAGCAGGATAACGTACATCGATACCGCTAGGTAAAACGGCAATAGTATTCTCAGCCCCTGCTCCCTCATGGGCGATTTGATCAACCCCTGCAGCAGCACCGCTTACGACAACCATACCGGATAAAGAGAGTTTTTTTGTCATACGCAACAATTAATGAGAATAAATCTGCATGATTATACTCGTAAAACTACTTAAAAGTGCCTATTTAATGAGAAATCATAGGAAATATATCATGATAATAAATACAGCTATAAATGATAATATATTACTTAATACACTAATTAATAATAATTTATTACACTTGCTAATTTTTTACAAAAGTTGTAAGATTTTTTCATGGCAGTTAGAAAAATCAAAAAGAGCTATCGCTCTGTTACCGGATACTTTATGAGCCGCAAGAATAATCGACAGCTTGCATTCGAATCAACACTTGAGCATGACTTTTTTCTAACACTTGAATTCGATCCATCCGTGGTTTCATTTGAAGAACAACCTTTTAAACTTCGGTATGAGTTCGATGGAAGCAACCGTTTTTATACTCCGGACGCACTTGTTCATTATCATAACTCTTCGACAGTTTTTGAAGTCAAGTACAAAAATGAACTTGATGCTGATGAGGAATTACGGCAAAAACTTTCTTGTATCACCAATCAAATTGAGAGTGAAGGTAAATACAATTTTATGATTTACACTGATGCGACATTTGATCAGGTTTATTTGCAAAATCTAAAGTTCCTATACAAATTCGCATTTTTGAAAAATACAGAAAAGTTTGACGAACGCTTTATAAGTGTTTACGAAGATCTTTCTGGTCCTATATCTCTGATGGATTTTTTATATGCTATCGATACCGATAACTCAAATCATGGGAAAGTCATCCCCTACCTTTGGCACTTTCTTGCATTGAACCCAAACACAATAGACTTGACCCAGAAACTTTCAATGAATTCACTCCTTATTAAGGATATTACATGGCAAAAGTAGACTTCAGTTATGGTGCAACCGTTTATTGGGACGATGAAGAGTATAAAGTGGTGGGAGCCGATGGGCTCACTAAAGTCAATATCAAACATACAAAATATGGTAATGTTGCATCCATTTCTATTACTGAACTCTCTACGAAACCCCACAATGATTCACCTACTATCGATTTAAATGATCACACTGAGAACGAATGGAACACAGCTAAAAAAAGATTGGAAATTATCAAGCCTCTTGTAGGCATAAAGCGTAGCGAAGCAGATATTAAAAAAATAGCTGATGCTAATCACATTGGACAAGCCACCGTTTATCGTTGGCTATCAACTTTTGAATCCAACCCAACATTAAGTGCGCTAATACCGCAAACCAAAAAGCGCGGTCCTAAAGAAAAACGCCTTCACAAAGATACAAATGAGATCATTGACGATTTTCTTGAGAATTACTATCTCAAAAAACAAAAACATTCATTCAAACGAACTTATATGAAAATCAATCAAGCCTGTCTTCATAAAAACACTCCAGTGCCTAGTGAAAATACCGTCCGCAATCGGATTAAAGAGATTGATCCGATGTATATGCTCAAACGCCGAGAAAACTACAAAACTGCTCTATCGCAATACGGTGACTTTTCAGGAGAATTCAAAAACGGCAACTATCCTCTTGATGTCTATCAAATCGATCATACACCACTTGATATCATCCTTGTAGATGATCTTCGCCGACTTCCAATCGGCAGACCCTATCTCACACTGGCTATCGATGTCTACAGTCGGATGGTTGCTGGCTTTTTCCTCTCTTTCCAAGGACCTGGCTTTTTCAACGTTGGACAATGCCTCTATCAATGCTTTCTCCCAAAAGAACGCTATCTCAAAAAACTCCATATCGAAGGTGAATGGCCCATCTATGGAACTCCGCGCGTAATCCACGTGGATAATGGTGCTGAGCTAGTTGGGACCGAAGTTCAACGAGTCTGTGAAGAGTACGGTATTTCGATCGAAAAACGCCCCGTAGCGCGACCTCAATTTGGTGGACATGTAGAACGAATTTTCGGAACAATCAATAAGGAGATACATAACCTTCCTGGAGCTACCTTTTCCAATGTCAAAGAACGCGGTAGTTATGATTCAGAGAAGCAAGCTTCTCTAACTATCCAAGAACTCGAAAAATGGTTGACACAGTACATTGTAAACATCTATCATAAGACCTACCATAACGGAATCGAAACCACCCCATTGCAACGATACCAGTTCGGTATCGAGGAAGACGAGAATAATCCGCAAGTCGGTATTCTCCCCGCTATGATCGAAGATGACGAGCATATCCGCATATCGCTCCTTCCTACTTTTTATCGTACTGTCCAGCGCAATGGAATCACTTTAGAGGACATTACCTATTACGAAGATACGTTACGCCGTTTTGTGAATCGAAAAGATACCAATGATCAAAAACTCAAACTAAAAATAAAACGTGATCCTATGGATATCAGTCGTATACATGTTTATGACCCCAATCTAAATATCTATCTTGAAGTTCCATACCGTCGCATGAGTGCTCCGGCAATGAATATCTGGGAGCTACAAGCCATTAAACGATTTTTAGCCGATCAGCGTAAAACGAACTATGATGAAAACGATATCTTCAGAGCCTATCACAACCTCGAAGAGATCGAAAAAAATGCCAAACGAGCGACTAATAGCTTACGAAAACAGTCGCCGCCATCATCAGCCAAAAAGGCTTCTGCAATTCAAGAGGACACACCTACTAAAGATTCCAATAATCAGCCGGTTCGGAAAAGAAGCTTTGGAAAGATCGAGATTTTTGATGTCGTTGAATATAAAGCTGAGGGAAAAGATTCATGAATACATTATTAGCCAAAGAATATCAGTATCTCCTTGAAAGCTCGGATGAAGAGCGTATGGCTTTTATTTTTCAATACCGGTGGATTAATTACCCAAGAGCAAAACTAATGCTTGACAAGCTCGAAGAACTTTTTAAATACGGAAAAAACTTTCCTCGCATCACCAGTCTTCTTATTGTGGGTGAAGGAAACAATGGAAAAAGTTCGATCATTAGTCGATTTGCAGAACTGCATCCACCTTATGACTATAATATTGAACGTCCGGC
>NZ_JAQTYM010000113.1 GCF_028688295.1 Sulfuricurvum sp. | reverse complement strand
CATCGTCCCGATCCGCTAACCTGCTTAGTTTTCAATGATCTCAAACTCAAATCTAAGTCGCTTTCTCAAGCTTCCCAGTGTTTGTGGACGGGAATTATAGGGGATTTAATCAAGAATGTCAAGAGGTTTTCGAGCAAATATGCAAAATATGTCAAAAACTTTTTATTTTTTATTTTATGCCCCTAAAATTGTAACTTTTTTACTCATTTTCCACCTCTAAAGCCTTTTTCTAACTGAAATACCAAATGAACGGTTAATCAAACTCTTGTATAATCACTTTTATAAAAACCCTTATAAGGAAAAAGCTATGGCTTTATATGATCGCGAATACGCACGAGAAGGTGCTTTTGGTTACGAGAGTGCTCACCGAGGTGAAGCGCAGATTGTGACGTTTGTCAAAGATACCTATAAATTGTTTGCCGCCTCTATGATGGCGGGTGCAGTAGGTGCTTACGTCGGTGTTCCGATGGCAGCAACGGTTGCGAGCAATTTTTGGATTTTGTTTGCTGTTGAAATCGGTCTTCTTATAGGATTGCATTTCGTTAAGCATAAACCCGGCATAAACTTAGCCGTTATGTTCGGCTTCGTCTTTATGACCGGTTTAATGTTAGCACCATTATTGGCGCGTACATTAGGAATGAGTGGCGGTGCTGCTATTATCGGTAATGCGTTCGCTATGACTTCGGTCGTTTTTGGTGCCATGAGTTTTTATGCTATCAAAACTACCAAAGACTTTACCAGTTACGGTAAGCCGTTAATGATCGCTGTGTTGGTCATCATCGGTTTTTCTATTCTTAATATCTTTTTGGGTAACCCTTTATTAGCGGTAGCTATTTCGGGTGTAGTTGTTGTTCTTTTCAGTATTTTGGTTATCTATGACACCCAAAACATTATGAATGGAAACTATGAGACTCCTATCGATGGTGCAATTGCACTTTATCTCGATTTTCTCAATATTTTCACCGCATTGCTCCAACTCTTCGGAATTTTCGGAAACAATGACGAATAATCAACTTCCCTCGGAGCTTCTCCGAGTGGTGGATGCCAATCTCAACCGTCTCAAAGAGGGTATCCGTGTGATTGAGGATATAGCGCGCTATGTTCACAATGACAAGGAACGCTCCACTTCGCTCAAAAATCTCCGCCACTTATGCCGTATCGAGCCCCTCGAAGCACTCCTCGCCTCACGTGATAGTGTCAATGATGTACTCCGTCCTACCATGCAAAGTGAGATGAATCGAACCGATCTCCTTTCTATAATAATAGCAAACTATAAAAGAGCCCAAGAATCTTCACGTGTTTTAGAGGAGCTTTACAAAATAGTAGAGCCTGCTTTGAGCGAGCAATTTAAAACTATTCGCTATGAACTCTATGCATTAGAAAAGAAAAACGTCCTAGAACTTAGTAACGAGAATCATTGAATCATAAGCACATTGTTATCATCGGAGCAGGTGCGGCTGGACTAATGGCAGCGGACGTTTTGTCTGCGGCGGGGATAAGTGTCGATGTTTATGAATCAAAACCCTCTGTCGGAAGAAAGTTTCTCATGGCGGGCAAGGGTGGTTTAAACATTACCCACAGTGAACCGCTGGACGATTTTATCCGCCGATATGATCAAAGCGAGTGGCTAATGCCGATGATAGAAGCTTTTAATCCCTCTATGATAAGAGGCTGGATGGAAAGCTTGGGGGTGGAGTCGTTCGTCGGGACATCGGGACGCGTTTTCCCCACCGAGATGAAAGCAGCACCGCTGTTGCGCCGTTGGCTCTCTTCGTTGAAAAAACGGGGGGTTCGTGTCCATTGTCGCCATTACTGGCAAGGGTTTAGTGATGAGGGCTCTTTGCGATTTAATTGCGGAGATGGCGAAATCATCGTAAAAGCCGATGCAACGATTCTGGCTTTGGGTGGCGGAAGCTGGGCGAGTCTGGGTTCGGATGGCGCGTGGGTGAGTGTTTTGGAGGACAATGGTGTAAAGGTCAATCCTCTGCTACCGTCCAACTGCGGATTTAAAGCGACATGGTCTCCGTTTTTACAACCCCATTTAGGGAAACCGTTAAAAAATATCTCGGGCTGGGTGGGAAATCACAAAGAAGCAATCAGCTCTTCTGAAGCCGTTTTGACCACCTATGGAATCGAGGGGGGATTGGTCTATGCCCTCTCACGTCCACTGCGAGAAGAGATTATGGCGCAAGGCTCGGCAACACTTTATTTAGATTTATTGCCCCATATCACTAAAGAGCAGTTAATAATCCGTCTCACCTCATCCGCTAAACACTCACGCGATAACACGTGGCGTAAAGCGGGACTGGATGGGGTTAAAGGGGCACTTATCCGTGAGCTATTACCCAAGAGTCAATGGAATGATCCACGTAGTGTTGCAGAATGGGTTAAACAATGTCCCATCCCTCTACATGGAATGCAACCCATCGATGAAGCGATTAGTACATCAGGGGGGGTGATGCGTGAATCCATGAATGAGAATCTGATGCTTCACACTCTGCCGAATGTATTTTGTGCAGGAGAGATGCTCGATTGGGACGCACCGACTGGGGGATATCTACTAACTGCCTCGTTTGCCAGCGGAGTATTTGCGGCGAATGGGGTTTTGAAAACTTTCGTTCGTGGTGAGCCTGTCGAACTATGAACAAATTACCCTTCGACAAGCTCAGGGCGAACGGTATAATCAATGGCGGCATTCACCATCGTGACAATGTGTTTGTTTTTCCACATACTCTTCGGAGACATGCAGATTCGCACAAGAATCAAGAAGTCCGTAAAGCTCCATCTCCGCACCGGTAATATGACTTACCATATTCCCCTCTGCATCGATGAAAACGAACATCTCGTATTTATGCTCATTCTTTTTTATATGTTGAGAGAAAATAACATATTCAGCTTTTACGAGTTCGGGAAAATGGCTACATGAAGCAATGTATTTTTCACACTCTTTGTTTATCTTTTTGATCTCCAGAAATTCGGATTGAATCGCATCTCGAAGTACCGGCATAAGGTTCGGCATAACCTCTTTTAGATTATCGTATTTTTCGATCCCTAACATCACTCTCTCCTGATTTGAATTCTATTATTAGGGATAGTATAACGCTTTAGTTCAAATATTGGTAAAATTCCGACACTAACTGATTTAGAAAAGGGCTTTATGCATACGTTGGCACAACTGCGCTCCGGAAAACTTCAAGGGATTAAGCGGCTGACGCTTGCTGAAAGCCTCACGGTTTTCCCTGAGGAGATATTCGATCTGGCCGATACCCTTGAGATTCTTGATTTAAGCAACAATCTCCTCTCCTCACTTCCCGAAGATATAAGCAGACTGACAAATCTGAAGATCGCTTTCTTCTCCAATAATCGCTTTACCGACCTCCCCTCATTCAAAGGGTGCGAACACCTTTATATGGTAGGGTTTAAAAGCAATCAGATCGAAACGTTTGAGGAAGAGGTTCTCCCCGACACCATCATTTGGCTCATCCTGACCGATAACAGACTCAAAACACTTCCAAAGTCTATCGGCAGACTCCGCAAACTGCAAAAATGCGCTCTGGCCGGAAACCGTCTCGAAACGCTTCCCGATGAGATGGCAATGTGCCGAAATCTCGAACTCCTCCGCCTCTCGGCGAACAATCTCCAAGCAATCCCCACATGGCTATGGAATCTACCGAAACTCTCTTGGCTCGCCTTTTCGGGGAATCCATGCAGTCCAAAGGCTCAGTTTGAGCTTCAAGCTATACCCTTCGAATCGTTAGAGGTCAAAGAGAAATTGGGCTCAGGTGCTTCGGGGGATATTTACAAAGCCTATTCGAAATCTCACGAAGAGGAGGTGGCACTGAAACTTTTCAAAGGTGCCATCACGAGTGACGGATACGCATACGATGAGATGAATGCCACCATGAGTACGGGTGAGCATCCAAACCTCATCAAAGTCCTCTCGAAATTAGCGGGGGACGAGCGTCTGGGGTTGGTACTCGAATACATCCCCGATGTTTACCGCAATCTGGGGCTTCCACCCGATTTTGAGACCTGTACCCGTGATACGTTCACCAAAGAGACATTCTTCACCCCTGAGAGCATCCTCGAAGTGGCAAAAGG
>NZ_JAQTYM010000112.1 GCF_028688295.1 Sulfuricurvum sp. | reverse complement strand
CAATGATCTCAAACTCAAATCTAAGTCGCTTTCTCAAGCTTCCCAGTGTTTGTGGACGGGAATTATAGGGGATTTAATCAAGAATGTCAAGAGGTAATCAGAAGAAATTTTAGGGAATTTGAAAAAAACTGAAAAAATCACTTTTTATAGCTGATTGATACATAACCCGTTTCTGGTGCAACTGTTAATGTAGCATTTCCATCTGTATGGATCAACGTAATATTACAATCATCAGTTAAAATATTAGCGAATGGTGTTGTTGTTGATGTTCTTGTATATGGTCTACCTAAATTATCAAATCCAATTCTATTAGAAGTGGCACTAGATGGATTACAACTATTACTAAAAGTTACATTGCTAATACCAAACTCTCTAGAGATCATTAAATTGTCCATATATTTATAAGGTGCGCTCATAACTTCACTGTTTGCACCACGCATTAACTGCTTAGTTAAGGGATCGATGGCAGTTTCATCATCGTCCTCATTCGTATCTTTATCTTCATTACTATATATTACATAAATCTTTTGACCTAGGTCAAAAGCATCATTCTCAAATTGAATTTGCCAGCGTTTTTGCCACCAAGTCGGATCATTTGGATCATATTTGTCATCTACCATTGCCAAATGTTGCGTATAACGTATATGATTAGCCACTTGCTCAGCTGCTTGCTGTAATGGATTGGAATTAAAACTCGGCATAGCGAGAACCGCTAAAATACCTATTACTATGATAACAAAAACAAGTTCTAGAAGTGTAAAAGCAAAACGTTTCATTGATAAATACCTTAGAAAACAAAATTCATGTAAAAAAGATTATAACAAAAGAATGAAAAAAAAGAGGAAAGTGAATTATAGGAGGATTTCCCCCTAAGGAGGAAAATGGAGCGTTAAATTTCGTCTGCGAGTTCGACGTTGTAAAGGATATCGTCTGTCGGGTGACGATACATCGGCATACCGAGACGTTTTTCATCCAAAATATGACCGATAAATCCGATAGAGCGACCGACAACGAAGAAGGCATTTAATGCACCTGCTTCAATAAAGCCGTCAATCTCTTCTTCAGAATATCCGAGTGCACGCCACATATCAACCATTAAGATACCGATAGTACCATCAACGTTCAAAATAAGATTATCTTTTTTCGACGTGGTAAGTTTTTCAACTTCAAGTGCGAAATCAAGTAATGGAGTAGCCGGGAAATGCTCAGCCGCATATTTTTTCAATCCCGATACACGAAGGTCAGGGTTACGAACCGATTTGATACGGTGACCGATACCGGAGATCGTTTTACCCTCTTTTTTCATGTAATCGATGAACTCTGCCGGAGACATGCCACGATCATTTGCATATTTGAAATAACGAGCCGCATCATCAATCGCTCCACCGAAACGTGGTCCGATAGTCAAAAGACCTGTTACGAGGGAACTGATAACATCTTTCCCTGCACGAGCGGTAACTTTTGCATTGTGTGCACCCGAAACGGCAGGACCGTGATCGGCAACGGTTTTAATAACCGTCTCAAGATAATCAGTTGCCCATTTCGGATAACGTTTTTTGAACCAAAGCAATGAGATAACATCACCGATACCGAAACCGGTTTCAGGAGTTGCCACTGAACTGATCGGGTAGCCTGCGTAGGTTGCTTCATCACCACGGTCATCAGAGATTGTACAAATGAACTCTTTTTTACGGCGTACTTTTGGAACTGAGCGAAGTTCCGGCTCAACGATTTCGCCGATAGTGCCAGCTGCACGAAGTTTTCCGTATACTTCTGCAATCGTGTGAGGAAGATCATTGAAGCTCGCAGGAACATGGATGCCTGCTGCTGCCATCGCTTCATTTTTAGACGCGGCTGTCTCTGCATCCGCATTTGCCGAAGCACCTGCGTGACCGAATTGAACACCTGAGCTGAAATGTTTCGCAATCGTACCGATACACCATGCGATGATCGGTTTTTTGATCTTGCCCGCTTTTACCGCTTCGATTACTTTGTACTCTTCGGTTCCGCCCACTTCTCCGAGAAGAACCATATATTTAACTTCAGGGTTGCTCTCCATACGAAGAAGGTTATCGATGAATACTGATCCTACGAAACGGTCTCCACCGATCGCAACACCCTCTGCAATACCATCAGCATTAATACTAATGATGTTTGAAAGTTCATTAAACAAACCGCCTGAGCGCGTTACAAGTCCGCATGAACCGGCGCGGTGAAGTTTAGAGTTAATGATATTTTCGATGGTTCCGCCGACGTTTGCGATTTTGAATCCGCCCGGAGCGATACCGCCGACCGTTGCCGGTCCGATAACAACCACACCCGCATCACGAGCCGCTTGGTTCATTTTACGAGCAAGTCTCTCAGGAATCCCCTCAGCGGTAACCATAACAGTTTTGAATTGTCCTTTGATCGCGATTGCTTCCATAGTAACATCATACGCTGTACGGAAAGATCCAAAGTTCAGAAGGACATCTGCATTTGGAAATGCAGCTGCCGCTTCGGTCGTATTACGGAAAACCGGAACCATGATCTCATCGGGACCATAGAAAAATTTCTCGAATTTGTTTCCTGATGTTGGAGCAACGATTGCAGCAACGGAAGGTTTTACGCGATTGATGACATAATCATAATCCAACATACGTTGGATAGCGCTCGCGTTGTTGTTCCAAAAAATTGCTTGTGTATCTTTGGTAAATAAAGCACCCATATTCTCTCCTTATTTCTCTAAAGCCATACGTACGATATCCGTTACGTGTGTTTCTGGCCCATAAACTTCGATATAGAGACCTAAACGGTCTGCCGCTTCTTTGATGTCTTTGAGACCTTTTTCATAGTTTGGTCCACCACGACGAACATAAATACGTGTGTTATGCTCTTTCATACGATCCGCATAGGTTTCGAATGATTGAATAATACCGGTAAAGGTTTTTGCAACATCGGTGAAGTTTGCAATCGCACCGCCGATGATCAAGATTTTATCGCGACCTTTTGGATCTTTGTGACGAGTCATCAAATCCAAAACGGTATCCGCATAAAATTTGGTTTCACCCGTAGTCGGTCCACCGGAGTACTCACCGTAGTTAGCAAGATCAGCAACGTTTCCAGAGAGATCAGCAATGGTATCAGCATATACAACTGACGCACCACCACCCGCAACCATGGTCCAGATACGGCCCATAGGGTTGAGGATCGTGAGTTTCAATGAAGCACCCGATTTTGAGTCAGCTTCTGCAATCGCTTTTTCTTCAGGAGATTGATCTTCCATACCGAACGCTGTAGGGAACTCAGCACCGCACCATGATTCACCCATCATAAACCCTGCCGTGTCATCAAGACGTGCAACAAGATCAAGAATGTGCATATCGTTACCGATCATAACAATCGGGTTGATTTCAAGGTAGGCGAAATTTTGATCGCGATAAAATTTGTAAAACTGTTCAGCAAAAGCGATAAAGCGCTCTTTGTTTTCTGCCGGAATACCTGCAGGTACATTTGCACGGATCAGATGAGCAATGTTGGCATCGTCCATAGTGATTGGGATCGTTACTTCGTTAACTTTTTCTTCCCATCCCTCTTCAACTTCCATACCACCCTCAGCTGATAGATAAAGGACATCGTCTTCACCTACTGTGGTTGCTGAGATATAGTACTCTTGGTCTTGAGAATGGGGAGTGAACGGCTCAATGATAAAATGGGTCAATGTCCCGTGCTGACCCGATAGAAGAGTCGTTTCGTGAGAAATTTTTTCATCGATCCATTTTGCGGCTTCTTCAAGTGTAACATCACCCGGTTTGTTTGTTTTAAACAATACAAGATCATTTTTACCACGTTTACCGAACAACATATCCGGTTTTGCAACCAATGCTTCTTGTTTCAACCACTCAAATCCGTGTTTTTGCGCACAAGCGCGTAGTTCATCACCATTAGTTACCAATACTGATTTGAAACCGTAATGAAACCCACTGAAGTATTTTTCCCAATGTTTAGAGAAAATTGCTTTACCGTCGTATTCACGAATCGCTCTTTGAGCCATTGCAACTCCTTCGAAAAATCTATTTGATAGAAATTATATCACTTATAAGGAATTTGAACTCTATCTCAAAAG